>SFZC01000127.1 GCA_004558955.1 bacterium
AAAAATGTCGGTTGGGCATACTTACCCAACGGGTGAAACTGCAGACAATATCAGTAATACGACCTGTTGAAAAGTAGGTCGGCATTGCTATGCCGACAACGGAATTTTAAGTGTCAGGCAATGCCGTGACCTACTTTTGGACTGTGTAGCTTTTGACTTTTTCCTTTCATAAACATTAATAATATTACAAAATGTAAAGTTAAATTTAAAAAGTCTGAAACCCTTGCTATAATACCTTTATGGTATGGTATGGTATGGTTGGGCGGGGGCAATTCCTGAGTAAGTAAATACTTTTTATATACATAAGAGATAACTTATGAGTATGAAAACATTTATCGAAAGGAGATTTTCATGGTAAGAATTGGTGATGATTTTACAACAAGTAAACCGACAAGGACGCCAAACCCTCAGCAATCACAAGTAAAAATAAGTGATGAGAACTTAAAAGCAATGGGGCTAATCTTAGAAAAACTAAAACAATCGGATAAAACCTCAGCGACAAGTAAAATAAAAGCTGTGCCCTTCCCGACAAGCACGACTTCAACCGTTCAAATAAATAAAGACGGTACATATACCGAAACCGAAACGATTAAAGACGGCTCGGGTGTTAAAACAAAAAGAACGATTGTAGAATATGACCAAGACGGCAATCGAATTATTAAGTCCGTGACGAAAGAGGTTGATGAATTCTATGGCGGCAAAACAAAAACCGAATATGTTGATAAAGACGGTGATGGTTTTGCGGATTATATTGTAGAAACAGGCATTGACGGAAAACAGAAGAAAACAAAACTTCCAAATATTAAGGGAGCTTCCTCACAGGAAATGAACAACCGAAACATGGAGGTTTTGAACGGCGGAAACAAAGGTCTTGTGTATGGTGCATAAAACCACATTATACAGATGAAGAAAGAGGTACATTTGTACCTCTTTTTTTATTACTTAATCTCTTTAAAAAATTCATTTGCAATGAGTTGAGAATATTTTGACTTTTCATTGACTGAAACCAGAATTTTATCGTTGCCTTTGGAATCCTTAACTACTGAAATTATCCCCGAAAGTTCGCCAATCGGAAGTTTTTTTATGCGGGCGTTAAATTTTACATAAGGAGCTTTTTGTCCGTAAGAGGTCATTGTGCCTTTTTCTGTTACATGAAATTCTTCAACGGCTTCCGAGTGATATTTGATTTTTTGTATTGCTTGTTTAATTCTGTCTTCTGCATTGTCTGCAGTGATGTCGGATTGCGTAAGCAGTGCTTTTTTGCCCGAATCCACAACTACCATTTTTTGTCCTGAGGCTTTATGTTCTGCCAGTACCGCTTTGTAGTCCATAATTCCTGCTGCTTTTTCGATTTCAAATTCGTTGTTAATTTTTGAAAAATCTCCGACTTTTTGAGCTCGTTCTAAGACTACATCGTGGCTCGGGTTAACATAATTTTTGACTTGGGTCATCAAAAAATCTTTGCCGCCAAGTGCTACAAAACCGCAAATCAATCCTGTCAGAATTATTGCTCGTGTTACGTTTTTTAAACAACTCATGTTGAAATCCTCTCATTTTTATATGAATATTATAATATGAGCAAAACGGAAATCAATCACATAAACAGTTGGGAAGTTAAGATAGAAGATACAACTCCCGTAATGCAGCAGTATTTGAAGATAAAAAGTGAGAATCCGGGAATTTTGCTGTGGTATCGTTTAGGTGATTTTTACGAAACTTTTTTTGAAGATGCTCTTGTTATGTCAAAGGAATTGGAATTAACCCTGACGGGTCGTGATGCAGGTCCGAAATTGGGCAGAGTGCCGCTTGCGGGAATTCCGGCAAAGGCTGCGGACGGGTATTTGGAAAAACTCGTTCAGAAAAATTACAAGGTGGCAATTTGTGACCAGTTAGAGGATCCGAAATTTGCCAAAGGTCTTGTTAAACGTGGTGTCACAAGGGTTATTACTGCGGGAACTTTGACCGAAAGTAATTTGCTTAAACAAAACTCAAACAATTATATTTGCTCGATTTGCAAGGACGAAAGACAAGATATTTACGGGTTTGCTTATACCGATATTTCAACCGGTGAATTTAAAACAACTCAGGCACCGTTAAATCTTATTATTGCAGAATTGGCAAGGTTAAATCCTTCTGAAATTGTTGGTCCGAGCCTTAAACAGGATATCAAACCGTTTCAGATTGTGCCTGATGAAGTTATCAGTTTGCCTGAAGAAATTACAAAAAAATATAATTGTTCCAAAATTCCGTCTTCTGTTTTTGAGGTGAATTTTGCTGAGAATAATTTAAAAACTGTGTTTAAAACTCAAAGTTTGGAAAGTTTCGGGTATTCTAAATATAAAACGGGCTTTAGGGCTGCGGGGGCTTTGCTTGCTTATGTTTGGGAAACGTTGAAAGGCAATATGCCAAAGTTTGACAGAATTGAATCTTACGAACTTTCCGAGTATATGATTTTGGATGCTTCAACCCGTAAGAATTTGGAGCTGGTCGAAACTTTGAGAGAAAAAAATAAGTATGGGTCTTTGCTTTGGGCGATAGACAAAACTAAAACCAATATGGGGGCAAGACTTATTAAAAATTGGATTTGTCAGCCATTGAAGAATGTTAATGATATTATGGCTCGTCAAAATTCGGTTACCGAGTTTATCGAAAAAGAGCAGGTTCGCTTTGAGTTGTCGGATTGTTTAGAGAAAATTTATGATATTCAACGACTTTCAACAAGAATGAGTAACGGTTCTGCAAGTCCTAAAGATTTTGTAAGTTTGAAGTTGTCTTTAAGCATGTTGCCAAGGATTTTAGAGGTTACTCAAGGGCTTGAGTATGACGTGTTTTCAAGTGTTCGTGAGTATGAAGCTCAAATTCAGGATTTGGTTTCAATGATTGAAAATACAATTGTTGACAATCCTCCGATTTTGCTCAAAGAAGGCGGAATAATTAAACCTCGTGTGAGTGGCGAATTGGATTATTTTAGAGATTTACTCACAGGCGGTGAGGAGTGGTTGAAATCTTTTGAGGAAGCTGAGAAAAACCGCACAGGTATTAAAAGTTTGAAAATCGGTTATAACAAGGTTTTTGGCTATTATATCGAGGTTACAAATTCGTTCTTGAATTTGGTTCCAGAATCTTATGTCAGGAAACAAACTTTGACGGGTGCAGAAAGATTTATTACAGATGAGTTGAAAAAGCACGAAGATGACGTTTTGTCGGCTAAGTTCAAATCGACCGAACTGGAATATAAATTGTTTACCGATTTTAGGGAATATGCAAAAGAATTTGTTTCAAAAATCAGAGAAATTGCAGATGCTGTCGCAAAAGCAGATGTTTTGATTTCGCTTGCTGAGGTTGCAGTTGAAAATAATTATTGTAAACCTGAAATTGATGAATCTGATGATTTGTTCATCAAAAACGGTCGTCACCCTGTGCTTGAAAAGATTTTGCCGCTAGGTGAATATGTTTCAAATGATTTGGAATTGAAATCAAATTCGACCGATACTACACAATTTATGATTTTGACAGGTCCGAATATGGCAGGTAAATCGACTTTTATGCGTCAAAATGCGTTGATTTTGATTTTGGCACAAATCGGTTCGTGGGTTCCTGCGGATTTTACGAAAATTGGGATTGCGGATAAGGTTTTTACTAGAGTTGGTGCAAGTGATGATTTGACGTTAGGACAATCTACTTTTATGGTGGAAATGATTGAAACTTCGTATATTCTAAATTCTGCGACTTCCAGAAGTTTCATTTTGCTTGACGAAATCGGAAGAGGAACAAGCACTTATGACGGCGTTGCGATTGCGTGGGCGGTTGCCGAATATATTGCAACGAAGGTTAATGCAAGATGTATTTTTGCAACTCACTATCATGAGTTGAACGTTATGACAAAAACTTATCCGCAGATTAAAAATTACAGAATTACGGTGTCTGAACAAAACGGTGAAATCGAATTTTTGCGAAAAATTGTTCAAGGCGGAGCAAGTAAGAGCTACGGGATTCAGGTTGCCAAAATGGCAGGATTGCCGAAGGCTGTAATCAAACGATCTGAAGATTTGATGATGAAAATGCAAAAAGATTTTTCAAATAACCTTGCAACTCGTAAGAAAATGAGTAATAATGAGGATGGCGTTCCGCAATTATCGTTGTTTGGAATGTAACAATTTATGAACAGGTAGCAAAAAATTTTTATTTAGTGTTTTCAATATTGCAAAAGGAGTGTGCGTTATGAAAGTTAGTTTCAATCCGGTAAGCTTCAGGGCAGATGATAATTATCAACCAAAACAGACAGTAAATGAGAAACCTGTAGAAAATCCGTTTTTGGAAGCGTTAGCAAGAGATAATGAGCGTGTGAAAACCGCAGGTTCTGAAATTGAATTGTTCAACGGACGGTTGCATGATGAGGCTTGGGAAAAGAAATATCTTTATAACGGCGTGCATTTGAAATTTCCGAACAGTTTTGACGGTACGGAATATCAAATTACGACAAATGGTAGCGTTATCCGCACGGACGGTTGGTCTTCTCCGAAAATGATTTTGAAGGAACATGAAGGGCTTAGCAAATATGTTCAGGCAATGAAGGAATATTCCGAAAGAACTTCAGATGTTCCGTTTAAGGGGTTTGAAACTTCACCACAAATCAGTAAAACAAATTTGTTAGAGGCATATAAAAGCCAAATGCCGAATTTTGACTCTTCCTATGTCACGAAACCTGCTGAAGACTTGAATTTGAAAACGGAAGTTAAAAATGTTGCCGAAAATGAAGTTAATAATGAAACTACGGCGGATAAAGAACAAAGAATTGCTGATTATAAAACCCGTTTGAAAGATGATAATTGGGAAAAGTTGTATTCAAAAGAAGACGATACAATTTATTTGAAAGAGAAAAATAAATTTGACGGCTCAGGATATATGATTGCTCCTGACGGTACGGTCAAAGAAGTTGGTGCAAATATTGAACCGACCGTG
>SFZC01000128.1 GCA_004558955.1 bacterium
CTTTGAATCATTTTCTTTGAATTAACAAGTTTCGTTTTTTACTAAGTTTCCTTAGTTTTCCACGTCTAGTTTTCAGCTATTCTGTTTTCAATGTACTTTTTCTTTTCTCGTCTCCAACGCTTCGTAATCTCTTTCGATTACTCTCGCTATCGGGGTTCACCGCTCTGCGATTCCTTTATCTTATCACCTGATTTTTCTTTGTCAAGTGGTATTTTTTTTCTTAATCCCTTTCGGTTGACATTATCCTAATTTTCAAAACTTTACGTTTGTTAGATAAATTCTAAGTTTCTGGTTTTTAAAATTTTTATTTATGTCCTGTGCACTGAGCACATTCATAATGTTACTCTTAAAAAATTTTGATTTCAACCCCTTTGTTTTATTTTTGTAATATTTCTTTACAATCCCGAGAAGAATCCATTTCATATTTTTGCTGAAATGTAATCATAGACAGGATTTTAAAGATTTTAAAAGTTTTAAGTTTTTGCTGATTTTATTATGTTATTCATAGATTTCAAAGGGTGTACATAAAAAAAGGTGATTTTAGCCTATTCAAAATCTGTTTTTAAGTTTGTTCTTTTCCCACATAAAAACAGATTCCAGATCGGAGTCCGGAATGACAGCTTGGTGTGCCTACCAAAGCTCTCGTCATTCTGAAAACTTAGAAATTTCATGCGAATATAATGAGCATTTAATTTTCTTGTTATTCAGAATCTGATTATAAATTTAATTGATAGCCAAACTCTTAAAATAATATTACAAGCACAAAATCCAGTCCTCAATCAAATAACAGATTAAGGGCTGAATGATTATTTATAGATATCAATACCATAAGTATCTTTAAGGCTAAAAGTTGGAATACCCTCATTATCTTTTAAGAAGGCACAAAGCGGGTCATTGACCTTTTCTTTTAGTTTTTCAACTTGTTTTTCCTGAACCCGTTTCCCAACTTTCGACAACAATTTTCTAGCCGGGGCTTTAGCATATCTGAAACATGAACTTATTATCGACATAATTTTTCTCCTTTATTATATTTATGACATGCCATGTTTGTAGTGTTACGCCTATACTTTACAACCATGCGACATTAAATTTGACAACTCGGTCATCGCCTGTTGCAAACATCGTGGAACATTATTATAAACTTTTGCCAACTGTTCACCTGTAGAAAATGCAGACACTGACATGTTATGATACGCTTTTAAGGAATCTCTATAACCTGTTCGAACTATGGCATGCTTCAAGCCTTGTTGAAAAATAATAGAATGTCCAACCTCTTTTTGAGTGCCGTTAATTAACTTCTTCAACCCCGTATTATTTGGGCTTGCCCATGCCTTTGTATATTTCGGTGTAACAGCATTTAAACCAACTCTAAAAACTTTTCCCATTAGTGACATCTTTTTTCTCCTTTTCCTTGTTAACTTTTTCCGTGTAATAAAATCGATTTCCCTTACTCCTACATAAAAAATTCCAAGGTAAAAGAATTGCCCCGCCACACCATACCATACCATACCATAAAGGAATTATAGCAAGGATTTCAGGCTTTTAAATTCAACTTTACATTTTGTAATATCGTGAAGTTTTGTGAATAAAAAGGCAGTAATATTACAATTAAAAATAATCAAAATTAACAGATTCTGAATAACTTGAAAATAAAATGCTCATTGCATTCGCAAAATTTTCTAAGTTTTCAGAATGACGAGTAATTTTACCAGCAAAAATTATTTGGGACAGCTGTGGAAACCTGTTCAGCATGACATGTGGTAGGATTTGCAATGTTTTTAGCTTTATGTAAGCCTTTAATCTATACAACTTCTGCCAAAGATGATTTATTCGCAAAATACTGTTCAGTTGCTCCCAAAATGTAGTCCGTTATTTCGTTTTCTACATGAACACCAAAATTTCTGTTTATTTCTCTAATAAAATAGCATGGACTTGTTACATTTACTTCGATAATTTTGCCATCTATTACATCAAGTCCTACCATATATATTCCCATTGAATTTAGCGTCTTCGCCAACGGTTTAAATTTTTCGGCTTCGAACTTCGGTAATTCTGCCTTCAAAACATGCTCATCGTTATGTTCACAGAATTTGAAATCGTCATTACTTGCGGTTTTTCGTACGCAATACGGCAAAATATTTTCACCCAATATCAAAACTCTTTTATCTCCATTAACCGCAGCCTTAATATATTCCTGCACCATTATAAGTTTAGTTCCGTTTTTTGTCATGGAATTTATAATGACCGCAGTATTTTTATCGCCATGTTTTAAATACATGACCCCACCGCCAAAGCACATATTTAACGGTTTCAAAATAATTTCTTCATGCTCGTTCAAAAACTCGATAATATCTTTTTTAGAAGAAGTCACAAGATTTGGCGGCATCAATTCATTAAACCTCACGGCATGTAATTTTTCATTAAAATTACGAACCGCAGTAGTATCGTTCATGATAAAAGTTTTATTTCTATCTACAAAATCAAAAATATAAGATGCATTAATATAATCCAAATCTACAGGCGGGTCAGGTCTGAACATTACCAGCCTGAAATCTTCAATTTCCATTTCGACAGTTTTTTCTTTGTCATAAAAAATATCATTATTTTTTTCATAAGACTTGAAACATGTCGCACATGCTACAGAAGATCTGAGTTTAAGCATATCGATTGTCGTTATATAAACGTCATGACCTCGTTCCAAAAAGCATTTAATCAGCCAAAAATTCGTCACCAAGTCGTTAAACTCAAAATACTTTAACTCTAATCTGTCTATAACATATAATATTTTCATAAAATCTCCATTTTATTATTTAATATCGGTAGGATTTAGAATTTGGCAAGCCGTATTACCGAAAGCAACAAGGTTTCTAAATCTTTCCAAATCAGCCTGAATTTCAGGGAAAGTGCCATAGTGCATTGGAATAACCGTTCTTACTCCTAACCATTTTGCAGCCATTGCAGCATGTTCAACGTCCATTGTATAAGTCCCGCCAATCGGTAACAACGCTATCTGTGGAGCATACAATTCTTTAATGGTTTTCATTTCTCCTGTTAAGCAAGTATCGCCGGCATGGTAAATTCTTACACCGTCAACATCAAGCAAAATGCTTGCTGCACAACCGCCATAAGAGCCGTCCAATAATGAACTTGAGTGAAATGCAGGTAAAAATACCGCACGTCCCCAAGAAAAATTAATCCATGAACCTAATCCGATAGCTTTTGCCTTAGCTCCTTGAGCCTCACAATAATGAGCCAATTCCCAAACTGCTGTGATTGTAATATCTTTATCTTTCGCAATTTTAATAGCTTCACCCAAATGGTCACCATGAGCATGTGTTAACAAAATATCAGTGATAGGTTCTTTTTTCCATTTGAATTTATTATTAATAGACACCAACGGGTCAATCAATACAGCCTTGTCGCCGTTTTTGATTTCAAATGCACTGTGTCCGATGTATTTCAAATCTACCATAATTACTCTCCTTCTTTTACATATATCCCTAACTATATCAATTTATCATATTTTAATATAATATACAAATATGAAACAATACATTACATACATGGACAAATGTATAGAACTTGCAAGACAAGCCGAAGGACAAACCTCACCTAATCCGCTGGTCGGGTGCGTCATACTGAATGAAAAGGACGAGATAATTTCAACCGGCTATCATAAAAAGTGTGGAGAAAACCACGCAGAACGTGATGCCCTTTTAAAGCTTGATAATGCAAAAAATTGTACGTTAATAGTTAATCTTGAACCATGTTCACACTACGGCAAAACCCCGCCTTGTGCAGATTTAATCATAGAAAAAGGGATTAAAAAAGTTATTTACGGCATGCAAGACCCAAATCCCATTGTTTCAGGCAACGGACTGAAAAAACTAAAAACGGCGGGAATCGAAGTTGTCGGACCGATTAACGAAGAAAAATGTAAAAAATTAAACGAAATATTTATTATAAATCAAACGAAAAAACGAGTTTTTGTAGCCCTAAAAACCGCAACAACAATAGACGGAAAAATTGCAACTAAAACAGGTGATTCAAAATGGATAACCTCAAATTCAGCGAGAGAAGAAGTTAGAAAACTCAGAAAAAAATATGATGCGATTTTGACTTCCTCATCAACCGTAATCGCAGATAATCCGACAATGTTGCACAAAACTAAAATTATTTTAGACAGAAATTTAAAAACAGACCTAAATTCAAAAATTTATGAACAAGGCGAAATTTATATTTTTTATGATGAAAAATTTTCATCACCCAATACTCAAAACAAAAATATTCATTTTATAAAAACAAAAGTTATAAACGAAAAACTCGACCTTTCACTAATTCTAAAAACACTCTATGAACTGGGTTTAAGAAGCGTTTTTATTGAATGTGGCGGAAAACTGAACGGAAGTTTTTTGCCTTATATCGATAAACTTTATCATTTTGTCGCCCCGAAAATCCTCAACGACAATACAGGCATGTCGGCTTTTGACGGGGAAAATATCGAAAAGATTTCGCAATGCACAAATCTTAAAGTTGACGAAATTAAAATTTTTCCGCCTGATATTGAAGTTATTTATTATAAAGTTTAAAAGCTTATTTTCGGTAGTTTTTGTACAAATCCTTAAAATAATTCGGGTCTTTGACCGCCTTTTCAGCACATGTTATGCCGTTATTAGAAACTGATTTTGTCGGGTCACAAAATTTATCAGCATCTTTATATGAAGATTTTGCATTTCCCATTGGAATCAACCCGTCATCTGTAACTTCAAAAGTAAATAAATCAATTCCCCATTGATTTGGCGGATTGTTGTAACCATTAATATCGATTGAGATCCAAAGACGATTACTTATATTTTCCATCAGAAGCAATGAGCCATCCATTAAGCCGATTTGACCATCATCAAAACTTTGACCGTTTGTAGATCCACCATGTAATGTCTTA
>SFZC01000028.1 GCA_004558955.1 bacterium
CTAACTTCTGATAAATATTGCAATTGCCTTCTAATTTTGCTAATATTTTCTTGTTGTAGGGTTCCAAAATAGTAACCTTATCGACAATAAAAAATCATTCGGCATTTGTCTGAATGATTTTTTTAGTATGTGGTAGGAGTTGAACCCTAAAATGGGGTTTGGCGACCTGTGAGCAGAGTGCGAAGGACTTTTGCGAAAGAACGAAGTTCAAAAGCAAAATCCGTAGGCACGTTTAATGCGAACAGGTCAAGACATTCCCCCATCGACAGTTTTTTCAATAATACAAAATATTTGTAAACCATTCAAAAATAAAACAGAGCCTTTATTTCAGCCCTGTTTATTTTTTGTAAAATTTTGGTTGTAAGAAGGTTATAATGTTGTGTCCATTTACTTATTTGAAATTAATATTAATTGTATAAAGACAATGAGTCTATTACTTATATTTTTTTTTCATGTTTATTATAAAATTATTTCAAAAGGATTTCACATATTTTAGACTAGAATTTATTAGAAGGAGTAAAAATTATGTTAACCGTCAACTTATTTGATTCTACAAATTTTACTGCACAACTCAACGTTTCGGGCATGAAGAAAAACGCTAAGCAATGGAAAGATGCGGCGAAAGAATTTTCTCATCTTACAGCCCGTAACCAAAATTATACTGTTTCCGTAAGCGAAGCAAAAAATTCAATTTCGGTTAAATCTATCGACCCGAAAACTAAAAAAGTTTTGACACAAGACACCTTTACCGTTGAGGACGGAACTCAATCGCTTATGGATAACGGCGTAACTCGTGCTGCTAAAATTTTGAAAAATGTTCTTAAAAAAGTCGTTAAAGAAAAAAGATTTGAAAATCAAGCCTATGCTTATGCCGCAAAAATCGAAAATGCTAAAGCTCCTGCCGAAAGCAGTTCTCAAATTATGAATATCAACAGTCTTGATGAAATTAATCAAGTTCTTGCCGATTACGGTATTCGTCAGGTGTAAGGTTTTATATTTTAATTTTATGCTATAATTCTTTTCAAAAAGGAGAGAATTATGGCATATTTACACACAATGATTAGAGTAAAAGATGCAGAAGCAAGTTTGAAATTCTACATCGGTCTTTTTGGAATGAAACTTGACAGCATGAAAAAGCTTAACGATTGCTGGTTATATTTTTTGGCTGATGAAAACGGCACACCAGTTTTGGAATTGACAGAAAATGACGTTATTCCGCCTGAAGGTTACAGTCTTGGTACTGCGTTCGGTCACTTGGCTTTTGGCGTTAAATCAATGGACGAATTTACCGAAAAAATGAGTTCTTTAGGGTATGAATACCTGTATGAACCGTTTGATTTGACGGGTCGTGGCAGTAATATTGCATTCTTAAAAGACCCTGACGGTTACGAAATCGAAGTTATCGAAAAAGTAAATTGGTAAAATTTTTAAAAATTATCCGACACGAGAAACTATAATTCCCCATGCCGTACTCAAAAAATCTTTCAAAGATTCTGTTTTTTGAACTCCTGCTTCTTCAGGGTCAGTAAGAGTTACGGTTTGGGTTTTCGGGTCGTAATATTTCACAGATATGGCATGACCTGTTTCCCTGCCTTCGCGTAAATAACCATGAGTAATTATATATCGTGGGTTTTGAGCATAGTTTTCCAATGCAGAGGTAATCTGAGCCTTATCTGTAATAACTTTTTGTGGATTTTGGGTTGCAGAAGGATATAGTTCTCTGAATACATTTTCAGGGTGTCCTGCACTAATTCTGTCTTGCAAATAGCCTAAATCGTCTGTTGTAATCGGGTTTTGACCGATAGGCGTTTCTTTACTTGTTCTTACTGCTGTGCGAGCGTAGGTTCTTTCAAGCATTTGAACATTTTTTGCTGCATCAGCATTTTGCCAAGAGGTTTCGATTTCACCTTTTGGAAATTTTACCGTGCCTAAATAATTTTTATACGCAGGAATTGTCACTAAAATATCATCACCTTTTTGCTCAAACATTTTGTAATAATTTCCGCGAGTTTTCGGGTTTTGGTAAAGTGAATTTAATACCGATATGAAATAACAATCGTCTTTTCCTTGTTTTGTTGAAAATCTGTCAACAAGCGGGAAAAGTTCGTTAAATTTTTCCTCAGTCATGTTCCAAGGTTCAAGTTTACCGTCATTGTTTATGTACATTTTGCCGTTAACCGATACAACATCACCTGCTGTTGTTTTACGTAAAATATCTTTTGTTGAGTCAAATTTTTTGATTAAACTTTCGCCATTGAGAAGTTTTTGAACATCTGAATAAACTTCGGGTGTAAAATCTTTGTTTGTATTTGCTAAAATTCTCGGACTGATTTTTTTCTCTTTGACTAAATCTAAGATTTTAGAATCAACGAGTTTTTGATATTGTTCGGGATTATTTAATCTTGTATCTATGACACTATCTATTATGTAACTGTAATTAGTATCTTTTAGTGCATTATTTAATGGTTTATAAGTTTCTTTATATATTTGTGAAATTGCCGTATCTGTTACGTCATAACGACTTTTCAGTTGAAAAGCAAGCCAATCCTTTTGGGTAAATTTACCTTTTTCAATACAAGATTTTAATAAATCTATATTTTTTTCGTTTGCCAGTGAAAAGATTCGTTCAAATTTATCTGTTCCAATTTCTTTTGTCAAATTCGGGTTTGCTAAAATTGATTTTACAAAATTATCATCAACTCCTTTAACCCTCAAAAAATCGTTAATATTGCAGATTGTCAGCGGATAGCAATGACTAGGATTTGCTTTTTCAAACTTTAGGTAAGTATTAAACAAATCGTCACTTACATTCCAAATTTCATTGTCTGCTATCATTTTGGAAAGCTGAAGAGTACTCCAAGGATTTGCTTTTTCCAGTTGCAAAGCTTTTTCAATTATTTCGGGTTGTAATTCTGCTGCTGAAATCATTTTTCTAAAATTTTTATCCGCAAATTTTAAAAAGTCTGAATTAAAATCACATTTTCTCAGAATTTTATTTGCAAGTTCAGCATCTTCGATTTTTTCTAAATCTGACACAAATTCGTTTACAAAATTAGGGTCTTTGCAAATTTTTTTATCTGAAATTTTTAAATATTTATTTACGGCATCAACATCAAGACCTGAATTTACAAGTCTTTTGTTGGTTTGTTTTTCGATATTGTCAAATATTTTGTAGAAGAAATTTTCATCAATTTTGTCTGTCGATTTTATATCTTTGAGGTAAGAAATATTTAATCGTCCTTGTTCAATTTCTTTCATACCTTTGGATTTTGCCAATGCTCTAAAACTATCCTTATTGAATAATGCCATTAGGGCTAATTTTGTCTGAATAGAAGGAGCATCGTTTGACGGAATAATTTTTGCCAAATCTTTGTTAATTTGTGATTTTACATCTATATAGAGGTTAAAATTTTTAATATTTTTCAAAATGGCTGCAACTTCTTTTTCATTATCGCTATAACGAATCACACCACTAATCCAAGAGTCTGCATTTGAAAATGTGGTTGGTTTATTATTTTTCTTTGCATATTGCCAATAAAAATCTCTAATTTTTCTTACGATTTCTTTTGTTTCAGGCGAAAACGAATGATATGCCGAATTTTCCGCCAGTTGCAATTCAGGCATAGCCTTTTCAAAAACATTTTCCATTACGCTCGCTACTTTTTTGGTTGCTTGAGCAGGAGCATTCACAGTTTTTACGGTAGCTTTTACCGTATTTGTTACAATTTTTGAAATTCCCATAATTCCCCTATATTTTTGTAAACAAAATTTTAAGAGAAAAATTGCCAAAGAGTATATACAATCTTTACATAATTTAATCTATTTACAACAAATTGCACTGATTGTATTATTATGTATAGTAAAGATATGATGAAGATTTCTTTCGGAGGCTAAGTTGGTAGAAAGATTTTATATAAAAGGCGGAACTCCGCTAAAAGGGGAAGTATCAATCGGCGGTGCTAAGAACTCGGTGTTAAAGCTTATGGCTGCAGCACTTTTGGCTAAAGGTGAATCAAAGATTTATAACGTTCCAGAATTAACAGATGTTGAGATTATGTTGAGTGTAATCGCTCAACTTGGTGCAAAAACCAATTATAACAAAGTCGAAAAATCTCTTACTATTGATGCAACAGACATTACAAGTGTAACCGCAACTTATGAATTGGTTAGCAAAATGCGTGCATCTTTTATTGTATTAGGGGCTTTGGTTTCAAGATGTAAAGAAGCAAGAGTGGCACTTCCGGGTGGTTGTGCGATTGGTGAAAGGCGTGTAGATTTTCACATTAGAGGTTTAGAAGCTCTCGGTGCTAAAATCAAAATCGAAAACGGCTATGTTCATGCAAAAACCAACAGACTTGTAGGTTCTGATGTTTATTTAGATATTCCGTCAGTCGGAGCAACCGAAAACATTATGTTAGCATCCGTTTTGGCAGAAGGTTCAACGCATATTCAAAACGCAGCACAAGAGCCTGAAATCGTTGATTTAGCTAATTTCTTGAATACAATGGGTGCTGATATTTCAGGTGCGGGAACTTCTGAAATTACTATCAACGGAGTTAAACAAAATGACCTTCACCCTATCGAATACACCACAATTCCTGACAGAATTGAAGCGGGAACCTTTATGACTGCGATAATTGCAACTAAAGGTAAAGGTATTATCAAAAATATCTATCCTGCACATTTGACTTTCTTCACTGATAAATTGTTGAAAATGGGTGCAAATATCAAGCTCTTAGACCCGACTTCAATGGAAGTAAGTTGCAAAAATCGTTTAAATTCGATTAACTTTGTAACTCAACCATACCCGGGATTTCCGACAGATTTACAATCTATGGCAATGACACTTTTGACAACAGCGAACGGTGTCGGAATTATCACAGAAAGTTTGTATGAAAACAGATTTATGCAAGTGCCTGACCTTAACCGAATGGGTGCGGATATTCATCAAGACAGAAACCATGCAATCATAAAGGGGGTTAAGAAACTTTCAGGTACAACGCTTACCGCAAGTGATTTGAGAGCGGGTGCTTCTTTGGTTGTTGCTGCTTTGATGGCGGAAGGTAATTCTATTATTGAAAAACTACATCATATAGATAGAGGATACGAAAATTTTGAAAGTAAGTTAAGATTGTTAGGAGGGGAAATAGAAAGACGTGATGATGAGCTTCCCCAAAGGAACCTAACGGAGGGTACACATAATGAGTCCTACTTATAAACGTTGGTATGATCATGACCCGTTACTACTTGAAGTTATTGAACTTTTAAGAAATTATCAACCTGAATTAAGAGCTCAGGCGGAAATATTTTTACAAAAACTTGAAGAAAAACTTTCAAAAGAAACTATTGATAAATTTTATGCAATGGCAAAACCTGTGAACGCTAACAATCGTTGGTATGACAAGGACCCTGTTATTGCAAAAACGGTTGAAATTCTGAGAATTGTTCCACCGGAAGTTCAAAGAATTTGTGCTCAAAACTTTATTAAAACATTAAAAGAAATGGGCATTAACTACGAAAGTAAAAATGTTCAATCCTAGTGTAGAAGATTGTAGAAGGTAGATTAAAAAAAGAGAACTCTAAATTTTGTTTTAGAATTCTCTTTTTCTTTTGTAGGTAATTAAAAGAAAGTAAGCTTATTTTTACATAAATGATGCGTAAACAACATTTCCTTTAGTATCAAAGTCAATGAACAGATGTTCTTCATTTTGGTTTTCAGAATTATATTTTGTATAGCCTCTTAGGTTACCGTCTTTGTCGTAGTTTGCGGAAGTGTGGGCTTTAGTTGCGTTGTTATTTACATGAACATATTTTGTACCGTCAGCATAGAAGGTTGTTTCTTTTTTAGTGTCTTTATCCAAGTCTTCAATTACTGAATGGCTTACCTTGCCTGCTCCGTCATTATTGAAAACAACATGTTTTTCTACACCGTTTTCGTTAGATTGAATTTCTGTCAAATTGCCTCTAACGTCAAAATTATGAGTTACTTTACCATTTGCGGTTTGAGTTTCTATTGATTGTAATTGACCGTTTGAATAATATTTCTTTTCACCTTGAATTTCTGTTGGATTGTAACCCAAAACGAACGGTTGAGCAGGTGTTATGTTCGGGTCATTTGCAGGAATTTGAGCAAGTTCCGGTGCATAAGTTGTTGAAGTTCTTTGGTTTTCAATTTTTACGGGGATTCCGTTTTTATATGCAATGATTTGGTCTTCCACATCGTCTTTGAAAGTTACAACTTCTGCGATTTGTCCGTTTTTAAATCTTGTAGTTTTCATTCTATCACCGTTTGGTGCATCTTCTGCGATGAAGGAATATTTAGTATCATCAACATGAGAAATCTTTTTAGAACCGTCAGGTAAGGTTTCAGTTTCTGTTACGCTTGAGTGTTCAGGTTTAATAAAATCTTGGTATGTTGATTTTATTTGATTGCCTGTTTGCGGGTCAAATTCGTCAACATAACCTGCTTCAGGTTCAAAGTTGCGTTCTTTTTCTTCATTTTCATATAACCAACCTTCTTTTTTTATAAGTCTTCCTGTTGCGTTGTCATAGGTTTTGACGTTTTCAACACCTTTGTCACCGTTTGTTTTGTAAACCGTTGTTGTGGTTTCACCTTTATTAACAATGGCTTGTAGTGTGCCGTCTTGTGAGGTCACTTTTTCGCCTTGAATATTTTGAATATCCGTAGGTTTTGCAATCGTCATCGGCGTTTTGGCTAAAATTTTAGGAGTATTATTAATAGGTTGATTGTAATTTGCTAAGGCATTGATACCGTTCAAATTAGGATTTTCAACTTGTTGAATGCCGTTGTTCGACACTTGAACAGGGGCATTGGGTACATTGTTTTGATATTGCACACCGTTAATCGGATTATACGGATTGATTGAATTAAGCATATTTAACCTTTCTATTTTCGCTACACAGAATTATAAAAACAAAATCATCAAAATTATTGCTACAAAATTTGAGAATATTACAAATTATTACGTCAACGTTTCTCTATGCTCGGTGATTTTGCCCTTATGGCTTTTTATAGTATAATAAAGACAGGGAGAATTGAGGAAGGAGCAAGTATGTTCGGAATTATATTAGCAGGTGGTTCAGGCAGTCGTTTATGGCCATTATCAAGAGAATTATACCCAAAACAGTTGCTGAGCCTTTATACTGATAAAAGTTTGCTGCAAGCCACTTATGAAGGTTTGAATAAACTTTTGCCCGCTGAAAATATAATTAGCATAACCAATACGAAACACTTGTCCAACGTAAAAATGCAATTATCCGCCTTGAGCTCAAAGCCCGTAATCTTGGCAGAACCTGTTTCAAAAAATACCGCACCGGCAATCGCTTTGAGTGCAAAATATATTGTTGAAAACTATGGCACTGATGAAATAATTATAGTTATGCCGTCAGATTTAATGATGAATTATTCTCAGGATTTTGCTAATTCCTTGAATAAAGCTCAAGAATTGGCAAATGAAGGTAAAATCGTTACTTTCGGAGTTAAGCCGACTTATCCTGAAACAGGTTTTGGATATATTAATTCTGAAAATAATATCGTAAAATCTTTTACCGAAAAACCAAACCTTGAAACCGCACAAGAATTTATCAAAAATCCTAATTATTATTGGAATAGCGGAATTTTTGTTTTCAAAATTTCAACATTAATCAAAGAATTTGAACAACATTGTCCTGAAATTTCAAAAGTTTTCAAAACTATGGACGTAAAGGAAAATACCGTTCAGTTTACGGAATTTGATAAAATGCCGAATATTTCAATAGATTACGCTTTAATGGAAAAATGCAATAATTTGGCAATGGTTGAATTGAAGGCTGAGTGGAAGGATTTGGGGTCTTGGAAATCCATTTATGAAGTTAGCCCGAAGGATGAAAATAATAACGTTTTTGTAGGTCATGTTTTGGATAAAGATTCAAAAAATTCCTTTGTTTATTCTTCTTCAAAACTCGTTGCGACAATAGGGTTAGAAGATACTGTTATTGTTGAAACCGAAGATGCTATTTTGGCTTGCAAAAAGGATAAAACGCAAGAGGTTAAACAGATTTACGAAACCTTGAAACAACAACATGACGGCACTCAAAAGGTTCACAAAACCGTTTATCGCCCATGGGGTTTTTATACCGTAATTGCGGAAGGTAAAGGGTTCCAAACAAAAATTATTCATGTAAATGCGGGTCAAAAATTGTCCGTGCAATCTCATAATCATAGAAGCGAACACTGGGTAGTCCTTTCAGGTACGGCAAAAGTTGTTTTGGAAGCCAATGACCATATTTTATCACCGGGACATAGCATTGATATTCCGGTCAAGGCTATTCATTCTTTACAAAACCCTTATGAAGGCAATTTGGAAATTATTGAGGTGCAAAAAGGTGATATTCTTTCCGAAGACGATATTATACGTTACGAAGACATGTACGGAAGAGTGTAACAGATAGTCAATGTTGTGTTGGTAGGAGTTTAGCGGATTTCATGTCATTGCAAACTATCGGTTCGGCATACTTACCCAGTTGACAGATTAACGAAGTGCTCATTTTCCTAAAAATGAGCAAAAAATTTTCGAATACAATAAAAACCCTTTTCAAAATCCTGAAAAGGGCTATTGTATTGGGAATAATTAATATGAGAGAAATATTTTGGGATTAATCATTTTTTGCAAGTTTGATTTCACCTTCAACAGGTTTTGCGTTTTCATCTACCCTGTAATAGTAGTCAGGGTAAGGGTTTTCAGTTCCTTCATTACGATTTTTCAAAGTAATCGGATAGTATTCCGGAACAGATTTGTCATAAGAATATTTGAACGTTTTATCATAAACCGAAACTTTTTTTGTAATGACACCATATCTTTGACCATCTTCGGCTGTCGCAATATATTCAATCATTTTGTCACCGTTATTTGGTGCGTATTTTGACGGATATTTCGAAGAATATAATTCATTAACCGATCTCATTTGAGCAAGTTTGTCATATTTTGCCATTTTTTCTTGTGCTTTTTTATTGTCAACAGTAAGTTGTTCTTCCGATTTCGGAACTTTTACTTTTTCGGTTTTTGCTTTTCTCAAAAATCTATGCTTTGTAACGGTTTGAGTAGTATAATCCTTTTGAAGTTCCTCAATTTCGGTTGACAATTTGTCTAATTTATTTCGCAAAGTAGTAGCCGAATGCAACAATTCATCTTCTGTCCAACCAGCTTTCAATTTTTCAAGGTCTTTGTTTAAGTCAGTAACACTTTCTTGCTGTTTTGAAGTTTCGGTTTTAGGAGCTTCCGCTTTTGGTTGTTCCTGAGATTTTTGAACAGGTTTTTCCTCTTTTTGTTCAACAGGTACTTCAGATTTAACCTCTTCTGTTTTAGTTGCGACAGGTTTTTTAACAGGTTTATTTTCTTCTGCCAAAACATAGCCCGCTGCTTTTGCAAGTCTTACAAATTCTTCGTTTTTGTAATCAAAAGACTTACCTGCAAGCATCTTTTTGAAATCTACCAAATCACCTCTTTCTTGGTGCAATTTGTTAAATTCCGCTCCCAACGCTTTTTGTTCAGCCTTTGTGAACCCGTCATTATCCTTGTCAACAAATATTCCGGCTTTCACATAATCGTTCAATTTGTCCATATAATCATAAGAAATTCCAACTTTTTTGTTTGCCCTTTGAGTACCGTTAGTCAATGTAACTCTGGTTACTCCAGTATTCCAATCGCTAATAATTCCACGTCCTTTTCTTTAAATTCCCCGTACTCTTTTATAAAAGATTTTTCTTCTCAAAAATTGCCTTTTTCATTAAAAATTTTTATAAAAAACTACCAAACACAGAAATAACAATGGATTTTCTTCATAATAAAACTTAACAAATATTTTTCTCATAAGAAAAAGAATCGCTTGAACGATTCTTTATACTGAAATTATTTGCTTTACTTAAAAAAGGCGACACCCAGATTCGAACTGGGGGATAAAAGCTTTGCAGGCTTCTGCCTTACCACTTGGCCATGTCGCCAGACTTATAAGTATAGGATACACAAGACATAATATTATGTCAAGAAAGAGAGTCGGTTATTTCCAAATCTTAGGCAGCTTGTTTTTGTTCGGGTTTATTTCTGTATTCGTTAGTTCCCGGGAAGGCCGAAGAACCTGTTCTCAATTTTGTAATCAAATATTGCATTTTTGGAATAAGTGTTGACAAGAACAATGCAGAAATTACGAAGCCTGAACCCCAGTTAAATGCGTTTAATAACAAGTTTCTTGTTGATGCTTTTCTCAACAATTTATTTGTGATTTCGCCTGATTCCTTCTTAGCCATTTCCATTAAGTTTTCTACATAATTGATAAGTTCTTTCTTATGAGCATCTAAGTCGTTTTGAGCAACAAATGAGTAACTTTCCATGAATTTTTTGCCAAATCTGTTTTTGAAGAATTCTTGCAAGAATTGCGGATTATTGATGTGTCCACCGTTCAAAATATCTTTAACCTGACCTTCCGTCAAAATTGACATGCCTTTGAGTTTTGGTTGAAGTTTAGACATTTCATCAGCGGTTGCCTCAAATTCTTTCAATTTATCTTGCGGAACAAGTCCTTTTAATTCCTCCTTAAATCCATCAAGAGAAATAATCTTAATCTTTTCGCCCTTGAATTTCGATTTCAAACTTTCAGGGATTTCTTTATTTTCGCCCAAAATATCTTTTCTGAATTCTTCAACAGAAACCTTGTCAGTATGTTTATCTTTTAAGTATTCTTCAAAGTATTTTGTTGAGAATTCGGCAGATACAGGGTCTAATCTTGTGCTGTTTCCTTTTTGTTCAATTTTGTTTAACCAAGCGTTGATATTTGGCATGTTGAACATATAGAAGTAAATTGAGCTCAAATCTCTAAACAAAATTTCAACTCTTTCATCGTTATTTCTTGCGGAAATCGCTCTACCCGATGCAGTTCCGGCATCAACGGACAATAGTTTATAGTTTCTGTCACTTTCAAATTTGTTAGCGATTGACAACAAATTAACACCGAAAGATACACCTTTCTTTTTGTTTTCATCATCTTTTTGAGTTGTTAAATCGCTCATCATAGGTTTAGTAACAAAATTATTTGATTTTTGGAAAGTATCAGAGGTTTGTGGTTTGTTATTATCGTTTTTGTGGTAAGAACGAGTGATAGCTTGGTTAATTTTTGGCAAAACAAAGCCGATAAATGCATTTGCTATAACTACACTGGAAATAACTTTTGCAAACTTAAATCTTGCCATTGTTTTTTCAAGGATTTTTGTGTTGTCTTCCAGATAGTTAGCTAACGGTTTACGAACATCATCAGTCGCAGTATCCACAATATCTTTAGGAAGTTTTAAGAGTTTTTGTCCGAGTTTTTCAAAAATGTAATTCAAAGCGGAAACACCGCCCAGCCAAAAAACCGCACCCGAAAATTCTTCGGTAATTCTTTCTCTCGCCTCATCAAAACCGCCTCTTTTGTAGGCTTGGTAAGTTCTTCCGCCTTCTACAAAGGCTTCCAAAGCAATTACGGGAAGAAATCCGTCACTTGCCATTTTAGAAACAAAATTTCTTGCCATTACATTATTTGTATTTGCTATAGGAACTCTTATTGACATAAATTATAAACTTCACTTTCCAATTTTATAAAACTCATAAAACTATTTTTTGCCTAATTAGAAACAAATTTTAAGATTTTGTTACAAAAAGTGGTAAATCGTACACTTAAAAAAGTAGCGAAAAAGAAAGTCTTATCGTATGACAAGACTTATAAATATACATTTACCCCACACACATTTTATCATGTAAATTTTTCATTGTCAAGTCGTATAGATTTTTTAAAAAATTGACTTTGGGAAACTCCCTGTTCCATTGCATTTCCAATCCTGTGGCAATGACTATTCCTGTGTTGAACAACCATATTAAAGAAACAAAATATTTATCTTTAAACCTGATAAAGACATGTTAACTCCGTCAGGTCAATATTATTCAGTTGCAGAACTTGATGAAAAATGTCTTAAAGGTAGAAAAGATACTTGTGCGACTTGGATTATAAGACACAACTGGAAAATTCCTAAAATTTTAATTTTTAATGATGTGAAATATTAGGATATTTTCAATAAATCTAAATACACGAACCTTCTCTCAAAGAATTTGGGAATGACGTAGTTTCCTTTTCTTCCGAGAGAAGGCTCAAACCTGTATTTATTTTGTTTTAATTTACATTTCTTTTGTAATCCTTGCCACCAACGATTCGCAAGTGTCGGTTGTTTCCTTCGCCGATAGATTTGCTTTCGAGGTTGTGTTGTTCGACAAGTTCGTGTTGGAGTTTGCGGATTTCGGTTTTTTGCGGAGTTAATTCAATGTCTGTCGTTGCTCCCGCAAGAACCTTGTCAATCGCTGATTTTGCTTCATCCAGTGCTTTTTCCGTTATGTCGTAGAAGGATTGATGAGCGTTCACTTCCGCAATATCAAGGGC
Source organism: bacterium (assembly GCA_004558955.1). Lineage (GTDB taxonomy): Bacteria > Cyanobacteriota > Vampirovibrionia > Gastranaerophilales > Gastranaerophilaceae > Zag111. The sequence continues at coordinate 12,460 of SFZC01000028.1, forward strand.
TTCTTTTATTACTTTTTGAATTTGTGCCATTGAGTTAGTTTTTACATAGAAGATTTGCAATCTGCTTTCTTCTGCCGTGCTTAGAACTTTTGCTCCACCTTTGATAAAGTTTTTGTGGGCAATAACGATGTCCGCATCGTCTAAGTTTCTTGTAATTTCAGCGTTCAGGTCAAGTCGTTCGATTACTTTTTCCGCAATGCTTCTTGATACTGCGTAAAGATAAATCTTTTTGTACTTTTTGACTTCTTCGACATATTTTTGTCTTGAGAAGCTGAATTTCAGACTTTCAGGGTGTTCAATTTTTTCATCAAGAGCGTTAATTTTGTCGATAACGGTTGGGGATTTTTCTTTTTCCTCTTGGTTTTGTTGAGCGGAAAATTCGTAGGTTTTGTCAACTTTTCTGATTTCAGGTCTGATTGGCCAACCTCGCAAGATGTAATCCACCGCTTCTGCCGTGTTTTTGTAAACCGCCAAAGTATTTCTGTCTAAGATTTCAATTACTATATCGAAAGTCGGCTGCTTCTCTCTTTCTAATACCGTTTTCTGTGAGGAGCGGCGTTTTGCCTCGTCATCACCTAATGTGACAGATTGAATGCCGCCGACTAAATCTGATAATGTCGGGTTTTTAATCAAACTTTCAAGACTGTTACCGTGTGCGGTTGCAATAAGCATTACGCCACGTTCTGCAATGGTACGAGCTGCTTGGGCTTCTTCTTCCGTACCGATTTCATCAACCACAATGACTTCAGGGGTGTGGTTTTCTACCGCTTCAATCATGATGTCTTTTTGGTATTCGGGTTGACGAACCTGCATTCTTCTTGCGTGTCCTACTGCGGGGTGTGGGGTGTCACCGTCGCCTGCAATTTCGTTTGATGTGTCCACGATTACAACTCTTTTGCCTAGTTCATCGGCTACAAGTCTTGAAATTTCTCTAAGTTTTGTAGTTTTTCCGACTCCGGGGCGTCCTAAGAATAAAATACTTTTATTCTGTAGGCAAATATCTTTTATACAAGAAATAGTACCTGTTACAACTCGTCCGATTCTGCAAGTCAGACCTACTATTCTGTTTTGTCTGTTTCTGATTGCACTGATTCTGTGTAAGGTTCCCGGAATACCCGAACGGTTGTCTGAGGTAAATTCCTGAACTCTTGAGGTTATGTAGTCGATATCTTCGTAAGTTACATTTTCATCTCCTAGATATTCGATTTTGCCGTCAGCGTGACGAATTTCGGGAGCTCTGCCTATATCCACGACGATTTCTATAACATCGTCCATTTTGGGGTAGTCAATTTTTGATCGAATCCTCTCGGGCAGTATCTTCACCAGTTTGTCTAAATCGTTTTGAAATTGTAAGTTACTCATATATTCGCTGCCTTTCTATTTTGATTATAACAAAATATTTTTTGGCTATTAGTTGCGATAGGTAAATCTATATATCTTCTATATATATTATACTACATGTATCGACCAAATTTCTACAAATCTTTACTATTATTGTAGTAAATGTAATAAAACTTTACAATTCAAAACGGGTTCAAAACGTGTAATACCAACACTTTTTCCTTTAAAAAATAGAAAAATTATAAAATACGGCGAAAGGATTTTCGATTTTGCATTGATCAAAATCCAACTTAACAATCCTCAATAATAGTAAAATCAAATATTACGAAATGGTTACAATGGGAAGGCTTCTCCATAAAATATGATTTTATGTAAAAATTTTCTATACAACTGCAATTTATTGTATAATTATAACATGATTAACAATTTGAAGAAGATTATTGAAAAGGGTGAAACGCAGAAGGTTGAATTTAAAAGAGCTGCTTTTGATTTTCCAAAAGATGCTTTTGAAACAATTTGTGCCTTTCTAAATACAGATGGTGGAATTTTGCTATTGGGTGTTACTGATGATGGCGAAATAGAAGGTGTTTTGCCTGATTCTGTCGGTAGAATTAAAGATACATTTTCCTCTTCTATAAATAATCCTTTAATTATAAATCCTACAGTCTATATTGAAATTCAAGAGATTAGTTTTGGCGATAAAACTGTTATCTGCTTGAATGTTCCTGCTTCGTCTTCTGTTCACAGATATAAAAATAAAATTTATAAACGAAACGGAAAATCTGATTTAGATATTACAAACAATCACAAGGTTGTTTCGGATTTATATTTTTCAAAAGATACAACTTATACCGAGAATAAAATATATCGGTATTTAAAAATTGAAGATTTAAGGCAAGATTTAATTAACAGAGTAAAAGTATTAGCCAAGAGAAACAATGAACAAAATGACTGGTCAGAATTAGATAATGAACAGTTTTTAAAAAGGACATCATTATTTCGACAAGATTTCGTTACTGGTGAAGCAGGCATTACACTTGCGGGAATACTATTGTTTGGAACTGATGAACAAATAGCTTCAGTTGTTCCTGCGTTTAAATTTGATTTAATCAAGAAGGTAGAAGATACCGAAAGATACGATGACCGGCTTACTTTAAGAACCAATTTGTTAGATTGTTATGAGGCTGCAATGACTTTTATTGCAAAGCATCTTCCAAATCCGTTTTATATTGAAGGAACTCAACGTATAAATTTAAGAGAAAGCATTTTTAGAGAACTTATTGCTAATATGTTGGTTCACAAAGAATACATTGGGGCAGAACCTACAAGACTGGTAATTATGGCAAATGAAATTATTGCAGAAAATACAAGTAAACCTTATGTTAGAGGGTTTATTACTCCTGAAAGCGTAATTAATCACCCTAAAAATCCAAATATTATCAAAATATTTCGAGGAATCGGTTATGTTGAAGAATTAGGTTCGGGAATATCTAAAATGTTTAAATATTGCAAAGAATATGCTCATCACGAACCGATTATTAAAGATGATAATATTTTTAAATTCTCTTTGGAACACGAATTTTTCAAAAATATAAAGAGTGACCAAGTAAGTGACCAAGTAAGTGACCAAGTAAGTGACCAAGTAAGTGACCAAGTATTTTTGGAAAAGGAAATTTTGGAATATTGTGTAACTGCTAAGTCGTTGTTTGAAATGTTGGTTCGGTTTGGATACAAGAGTAAATCGCATTTTAGACGTAAAATTTTGAAACCGTTATTAGAACGAGGTTTGCTCAAACAAACTAATCCTGAAAGTCCTAATAGTCCGACACAAAAGTATATTACGGTAGTGGGAGAATAGTTATACTACTATAATAAACTTATGCAGATTTATTCGGAGAAATTATTTAAAAATCCTATTGAAATAGTTGAGGCGGAAGGTGATTTGAGCGAGGCGTTCAAAAGGCTTGAAACTCTTAGGGAAAAATATTACCTTTTAGGTTATATTACTTACGATTTTAAAAAGCTTTATTTTGAAGTTTTCGACAAGTTTGAAAAATATATTCCAAATTCGCCAAAGCAATTAGGTACAATGATTTCCCCACAAATTACTAAATCTCAATACATAAGTGCTATCCAAAAAATTAAAGCCTATATTGCAAACGGTGTTACCTATGAGGTAAATTACACCTATCCGTCAACCGTTTTGACTAATCTTGACGGAATTGACTTATATGAAGCGATTTTGCCAAGACAAAAAACGCTATATAATACTTTTTTACAAACTAAAGGCGTAACATTGTTGTCTTTTTCGCCTGAGTTATTTTTTAGGCTTGAAGGTCGGAAAATTACCACCAAACCGATGAAAGGCACAGCTCCGCACCTAAATGACGGGAAAGACGAGGAACGTTTTGAGTTTTTAAAAAACGATATTAAAAATAAGGCTGAAAATATTATGATTGTTGACCTTTTGCGAAATGATTTAGGACAAATTGCGAAAACAGGTTCTGTGAAGGTCGATAAACTTTTTGAAATTGAGGAACACCCGACCGTTTTTCAGATGACTTCTGAAATTTCTGCAGAACTTGAGGACAATGTAACGTTATTAGATATTTTCAAGGCAATTTTTCCGTGTGGGTCGATTACTGGTGCTCCAAAACTTTCGACAATGAAGGTTATTAACGAGTTAGAGCCGTTTAATCGTAATATTTATTGTGGTGCGATTGGATTTTTATCACCTGAGGTTTGCGAGTTCTCCGTGCCGATTAGAATTTTGTACGGAAATGACCATAAATACACTTATCATGCCGGTGGGGCGATAGTTTGGGACTCTACTGAGGAAGAAGAATGGGAAGAAACTTTGACCAAAACTCAATTTTTGCAAACGGATTTCAAATTGATAGAAACCGCCATAGATGATTGGGAAAGCCACGTTGCGAGAATGAAAAATTCAGCACAACAGTTAGGCTTTGTTTGGAAGAAAGATATAGAGCATGTTAAAGTTGAAGGTTTGACGAGGGTTTTGCTTGATAAAAACGGTAATTTTGAGGTTCAGAAAAAAGAGCTTTTACCGATTTTGTCTAATAAAATTAAAATCGGGCGAAAGATGAATTCGAACAATCCTTTTTTGTACCACAAAACAACTGTCAGAACTCCTAAACCTGACGGCATTTTTGACATTATTGCGGTAAATGAACGGGGCGAAATTACTGAGGGAACATTTACAAATGTTGCGGTTTTGCAAAATGGTGAACTTTTCACCCCACCCGTAAAATGCGGGTTGCTTGACGGAACTTACAGAAAAAAACTTTTGGAAAAAGGTGTTTTAAAAGAGAAAATTTTGTATTCAAAAGACCTTGAAACTGCGGAAAAAATCTTTTGTTTCAATTCTGTTCGGAAAATGGTAGAGGTGGAATTATGCTGATAGTGGATAATTACGACTCTTTCACTTATAACATTGTCCAATATGTGAAAATTTTGGGAATAAATCCTATTGTGATAAAAAATGACGAAATGTCACTTGAGGAAATCAAAAAACTGAAATTTGAGAGGATAATTTTATCTCCGGGGTGGGGAAATCCTGACAATTCGGGCGTGACTATGGAAGTTATTGATTATTATAAAAATGTGTGTCCGATTTTGGGCGTTTGTCTTGGAATGCAGTGTATTTGCAAATATTTTGGCGGGAAAATCGTCAAAGCACCTGAACCTTATCACGGGAAAAATTCGCAGATATTTTTTGATGAAGATTTTGAGTTGTTCAAGGGATTTGAACAGGGTTTTAGTGCAACGAGGTATCATTCACTAATGGTTGCGGATTTACCTGAAGAAATTGAGGTGATGGCGAGAACGAGTGATAATATTCCTATGGCGATAAAAGTTCAAAACCGTGCGATTTACGGTGTCCAATTCCACCCCGAAGCAATCCTGACCGAAAACGGAATTGAAATATTTAGAAATTTTATTTTGTGTTAAATAAATTGAATTTGTAAATTTAGTTTTATATAATTTTTCCCATTTTCCGTATAGATACTACCAAATTCATATCTGCTTGAACTTGGACACCCCTGTATTACAAAAAAGCAACAATGGAGGTTAAAAATCCTGTTGCAACAATGGAAGTAGA
>SFZC01000129.1 GCA_004558955.1 bacterium
TGCCAAAAAGAAGGATATTCAGTTGCAGAACTTACCGATATCCAAAATGAATTGCGCTGATTCCACGGAGAGGCCGTTGAAACTGCCGGAATCTGTCTTTCACTGCGTGGACATATTTCATCATTATATTATGTACGAAAGAAAAAACTTGATGGAACTAATGGAAGAAGTTTTAAGAGAAAAGAATTTCTTTAACGAGAAGGGATTCTTAGGTGAGTATATATCAAAAGAGGATATCTGTGTTAAAGTATTAAGTATGGCGATAAGAGATAAAGAATTAAAACAACCACAAGGGAGACTATATTTTGTTGCACAAAGTCGTGCGCAACATAGTCTTATTAATTATGCTATGGGTCTTGTCTTTTATAGGTTTGCAAACTTGTTTGAAGAAGTTGGCGAAATGCTGATTCGAGGAGGATTAGGGGAAAAAAGATAATGCGTATAAGCTTTGGTTACAGGTTGCCTTAAATCACGACATAGGATATTTTAAGAAGCAAATTCGTGATGAGAATCTGGATTTAAAAGGATCTTTTAAATATTATTTATATAAAGACGAATATAAGCTATTAAATGAAAAGAATTATGAGTGTTTGAATGGAATGGCTACAGAGGTTCCGAGATTATTTGCGTTTACATATCCAGAGATTTTGGAATATGATGATAAAGATCGTAGACATAGATTGTAAGGGAATGACGTAGAAAAAATTAATCATGGCATTTTTGGTGGTCAATATTTTTTTGACAGAATGTTAATAGAGCATGAGAATGATATTCTAGTTGATATAAGAAAATAAGAAAAATTAAGGCAGTTGCTATGACTATAGCACAACATAATATGTATAAATCCTCGGATGAAAGTGAAGACAAATTCTATCCTGCTAAGTTGCAGAACAAGTCTGATTTTATTATAGATATGAAATTTCCACTATTATTATTTTGGGCTTTAGTTGATACTGTTGAATGTGTAAAAAAAATTAGGGAAGACAAGAAATCGAAATAAATTTTTTCAGGCAAAAACAATATTGAAATTAATATATGTAAAAGTAAGTGAAACATGTATTAAAATCGATTATTCAGATTTGGAAAATAAATTAAGTGGCAAAAAAAGAAAAGTTAAGTGAATCATACAGAAAATATATTGAATCAGTAAAAGCGTTGGAACAATGGACATGTTTTAAAGTGGAAAAAGAAGGTAAAATAGGAGATATGCGAGGACATGTTTTGAAAATTTATAAAACGGTGGTATGATATTTTAAAACGATGGAGGAATTTTATGTGGAAATATAAAGAGGAAAAGAATATAGATGCAATGTTTGACTTTGAAGTAAAAGAGACAGAGTTGCCGATATATGTAAAGTGGACGCGTTATTGTCTGCACTGGTATATAAGGAAGGCTGTTCAAAACCGTTTTTTATTTTATTTTTTATCGTTTATATCTATAATATGTCCTCTAATTAGTACGGTTTTGCTGAATAGCAATAGCTTACAGGAGATAAATCAAGGTACGATCAGCTTAGAATATTTGTTTTTTACAGGACTATCTATTTTTACGTCCTTAGCAAGTAGTTTATTAGCCTTATTTAATATGAAAGATAAATGGAATTTATATCGGTCGGCAGCTGAGTATTTAAAGATGGAGTATGTAGAGTTTATAGGTGATGAGAACGTAAAGACCCAGGAAGAAATTGAGAAGTATATGAAGCGTATTAATTTACATATGCAGCAAATTCATGTAAAGTGGCAAGAAGTTGCATTTCAGGCATCTTCTAAAATGGGGGGGAGACAAAATGGATAATAAGATTTTGTTTTGTGAAAAAGTGACATCTTATGGATTTTATTCTGATATTCTGGAACAATTTTATAACTTATATAAGAGAGGTGATGATATTGTGCCTATTCTTGATTTTTGTGAAACTAAATACATTTCGCCATCAGCCGTTCCGATAATATTGACGTTTGGAGATTATCTGTGCAGGCTATACAAAAGACAAATTCAGGTACTGTATGAAACTGGAACAGAGGTGCACAATTTTTTTATCAATTCTAATTTTTATGAAATTTCCAAAAAACTAGACATATTTGATTGGAATGGCGCAATGATGGATGGATTGGAATATAGACCATTGCGCAATTTACATAAGATTTCATATACGAATACAAGGTATTCCGATGCGGATCGAATTAAAGAGGCGGTTCAGAAAAGAGACTTTATTTATGATTGTTTGCTGGATAGGTCAAAAGTAGTTTATGAAAGAATTCTGAGGGACACAAATCAGTTGCCAGATGCTATTGTGTGGTCAACAGTGAATGCAATTGCTGAAATTGAAACGAATGCGATTATGTATAGTGAGGCTCATTCGTTTACATATGTTGCGTCCAATCGATACGGAACGAATATCAGCATAGCTGACTCGGGGATCGGATTTGAAAAGTCTTTTAAGAAAGCCAATCGATCATTAAAGTTTATTGATACCGTGCCGCAGATTGGAAGTAAGTTTAAAAATTATTTGGTAATTATGAGCGCTCTCAATTATTCATATGAAAAGCATATTGATGATAAGAGAGAAGACCTTTGGTCTTTGCGAACGAATATTGTTAATAATAATGGAATATTTAAAGTACAATATGAAAATACACAGGTTATTTTTTCGTGTAATCGGTGTGGGGGATGCACAAAATTAAAAGGTGAGAAAGATATTTCAAAGTGTATGCATTGTTTATTAAATAAGTACAGTGCTGATGATTATTCACCAATCAAAATTTTTAAAATCGGATTTCAAGGTGTACGTGTAGAGATTACAGTTAGCAGAGAGGCGTAGAAATGCTATATTCACTATTAGAGGATAAAGATACATATTTTATAAAGTTACATGCAGAGTGTGCTCTCCATACATATTCAAGCGAATTTTTGCATGCAGAAATATTGTCAGAGGTTAAGAAAACTAAAGGAATATTTTGCAATAAATTGAATGCAGATATAATAGAAAACATACGAAATTATACTTATATGGAGAAAAGCATATGCTTGGATTTTGAAAATATTGAGGAGATAACAGAGAATAACTTTATTAACTTGGTTTCATTTCTTAAAAATTGTTTTTGTGCACAAAATAAAACGGTGTTTTTAATAAATTTAAGCGCAGATATTTATAAGCGACTAGGAGAAGAAAAAGATTTTCAGACTAGTAAGACAAAGGACGCATTGTCTTGGGGGTGGATTGGACAATATGAATCGAAATGTACTTGCCAAGATTTAATTCATAAGCAGGAAGTATTGTTTCAAGAAGAACTTGATAAATTAATTGTAAATGCAACGGATACAAAGGAACAGATTGTACATGCTTCAACATCGGTTTATTTGTCGAAATATATAAATTTAAAAAGAATGATTGAATCTAATCCGAGAATGTTAAGGTTGTGCATATATTATTTGGCTAAAAAATTGATTGCGGAGGAATATATTTCATGCAATCCTGCTCAAAATACAGGGATTAGTTTGTTTTTTCATACAATGAATGGCGGTTATTTGGCAGCGCAACTTGCGGATCTTTTACAAGTCGATTTGATTTATTTAGATCATTTAGGACCTATTGAAAGTGTGCATCGCAAACATTTTGAGAAAAGTATTCAAGATAGTCGAAGTTATATTATAGTGTCCGATGTAATATGCTTGGGAGGCGAAGTTGGTCGAGCTAAAACTATTATTGAGTATTGTGGAGGAAAAGTGCTTGCAACGATTAGTCTTGTTGATATAAGAACTATTCAAAGCCAATTGATGAATAATAGAATTTCGCTTTATACCATTTCTAAGGAGTGTAATAAAATAGGATATACAATTTGCACGGATTTTTGCGAAGAATGCTTGCGAAAATAGGAGGATATTTTATAAATGAATGGAGATGATAAAATGGAGTCACGGAAAGCCATACTGTTGGTGTCAGATATTCATTATTCATTTGATGGAAAAGGTTCACAATTTCAACAAAATAATAAAAACGAATATTATCAGAAATTTGAAAACTATTTGAAAAAAATAGAAAATGAACTTTCCATTAAATTTAAGTATGTGGTTATTTTAGGAGATTTGGTGGATCATGCCAAAAAAGAAGAATATAAGCAGGTCGCAAACTATATTGAGAAGTTATGCAAGGCACTCAATATTGAAACCAAAAATGTATTAATTATTCCGGGAAACCACGACATAGAAAGAGCAGCATTAGAATCATATTGTGATAAAAAAGGAATTTCCCAAAATCAATCTGCGCAATTGTTTGATATAAAATTGGATAATTATACGCAGTTCTACAAAGAGTTTACTGGAGAAAGTACATTTAATCCTGCAAATGCTATTTTAAATTGTATTGATATTACGGAAGAAAATACTTTGATATTAGGTGTGAATTCATTGGTCAAGGAGGGATTTATCGAGACTGATCATTATGGATATGTTGATACGGATAAATTAAAAAATGAGATTGAAAATTATGTCCAAAGGGGGAAAACAATTTTTGTTACAACTCATCATAGTGTGACAACAACTAGAGAAAAGGAATTAGCTACGATTCAAAATACGGATTCATTTAGAGACTTATTGGGATTGAAAAAAATAAATACCTTTATATATGGTCATCATCATTTGGCAGATAATAAAATCAATGCAGATGAAAAGACAAATGGACGTAGGTATATTGAGGTTGGAAGTTTAGGAAAGATAGTATCGAATACAAATGGGGACTGTTATAATAATTCTTTTACAATTGCAATTTGCGAAGAGAAACAGTTTGATATACATGTTTATCACTATATTAATGGGGACTGGGAAGAAAGGGAGAATAAGGCTTTGAAACTGCCCGTTTTATCGAGTACGGGCGAAAGCATTGAAGAAACGG
>SFZC01000130.1 GCA_004558955.1 bacterium
CATCGGTCCGTCAAGTGATGCGGTGACAAATTGTTTTGTATATGGTGTATTTTGTTGTAATAATTCTGTCGGAGTGCCTTCAAAAACAAAATAAGAGTTAAAGGAAGATAAGAATATGATTATGGAAAATTTATTTAATGAAGATGTTATGGCTTTAGATACTTACATTATGGTTAAATTGAAGGAGAAAACCGCTCAATTATCTGAATCATTAACTAAGAAAAATCGCAGTCCGATTTCATTGTCAATGGGTGCTCCGACAGCAAATCCACCTGAAGTTTTGATTGAAAAATTAAAAGAATTTTTAACGGAAGATAACATTCACTTATACTCGGTAACAAGAGGGGAACCGTACTACAGACAAGCAGTTGCGTACAGAATGAAGGAACGCTTCGGACTTGATTTAGACCCAAACAGCGAAATTTTCTCTTTGTTGGGTTCAAAAGACGGTTTGGCTAATTTAATTCGTTTCATAATCACCCCACACCACGAAAAATCAGAAAAAGATATCGTGTTAATTCCTGACCCTGGGTATGCTTCATACTCTCAAATGGTGCAGTGTTCAGGTGGTTTGGCTTATCCTATTCCATTGACTAAAGAAAACAACTACCAACCAAAAATAGAAGAAGTTTTTGAAAAAATGGCTCAAGACGGACTTGACGAAAAGAAAGTTAAAGCAATTATCGTAAACTATCCGAACAATCCGCTCGGAGTGTCTGCAACAAGAGAATATCTGCAATCTGTCGTTGATTTTTGCCGTAAAAAAGATATTTTACTAATCTCGGATGCGGCATATTGTGATATTTATTTTAACGAAGAAGATAAACCGTTCAGTGTATTGGAACTTAACGGAGCAAAAGATGTTACGGTGGAATTATTCACCTTGTCAAAACCTTACGCAATCACAGGTTGGAGACTTGGTTGGATTTGTGGCAACAAAGAGGTTATTTCAAGATTTGGAAAAGCAAAATCGACAATTGACAACGGAATTTTCAGAGCCTTGCAAAAAGCTTGTGCCTACATTATGACTTCCCCTGAAGGTGATGATTACATAAGATGTGCAAATCAAGGTTACAAAAGAAAACAAAATATTTTTGTAAAAGGGTTGAAAGAACTCGGCTGGGAAATTGAAGACAAAGATTTGCCAAAAACCACCTTCTACTTGTGGTTACCGATTCCGAGAAAATACGATTCCGCCTTCAAATTCTGCGAAGACTTGTTGGAAAAATCAGGTGTAGTAGTTGTTCCGGGTGATGCTTTCGGCAAGTACGGAAAAGGATTTTTCAGAGTTTCATTCGTTTGCAGCGATGAAAAATTACAAGAAGTTATTGACAGAATGAAGGCTGACGGGTTCAGATACTAGGAAGATGAAGCTGTGTGTTTTTCAAGGAACTTTTAACCCTATTCACAAGGCTCATTTGAGAGTTGCGGGGTATATTGCGGACAAAATTAAACCTGATAAATTTTTGTTTATTCCTGCGTATATTCCACCACACAAGGCATCTGACGTAAATTTTGCAAAACACAGGCTGAATATGGTTCGACTTGCGGTTCAAGGAGATTCCAGATTTGAAGTGTCAGATATCGAATTTCACCGAGATGGCAAGTCCTACACCTACGAAACAATCCTTGAACTATACAAAATGTACGATATCACAGAGAAAATATGTTTTGTAATCGGCACGGACGCTTTTAAGCATATCGAATCTTGGTATAAGACAGATGAGCTGAAAAAGTTGGTCAAATTCGTTGTTTTCATTAGAGAAAATAACTTTGAACCCGAAAAATACGAATACTTAAAAGCCAAAGGGTACGATTTTGAATTTCAGGTGCTGCCTTATGAAGATATCTCTTCAACAAATATCCGACTTGCAATGCACAACCACGATGAACATGTCAAAATTGAATTACCAGAAAAAGTTATGGAGTACATAGAAGAACATGAATTATATAAAAATTGATGAAAACGAATTGATGGAATGGCTGAAAGAAAGTCTTGACGAGGAACGCTACGAGCATTCAATCGGAGTTGCGGAATATGCCGTAAAACTAGCGAAACAGTACGGCTTAAACGAAGAAAAAGCGTATGTCGCAGGCTTATTACACGATTGTGCGAAATGTTTTTCTACGGGCAAAATGTTACGCATGGTATGTGAAACCGTCAAGATTGAACCTTCTGAAAAAGACAATTTCAAAACCTTGCATGCTCCAGTCAGTGCCTATGTTGCCGAGCATGATTTCGGAGTTACCGACAAAGAGATTTTGTCTGCGATAAGGTGGCATACCATAGGCAAAATTCAAATGACAAACTTTGAAAAAATAATTTTCATTGCCGATAAAGTTGAAGAACGTACCCGTGAAGTCGAAATCGCTCAACCAATCAGAGATTGTTTATCGGAAGAAAACGGGCTAAACAAGGCATTACTACAGTGTTACAAGCAAACAATCAAAAGTCTTGTTGACAGGAATTTAAAAATTTGTACTTTAACTATTGACATCTACAATCATTTGGAAGATGAAGTCTATATTAAATAACTTAATAAACATACATATTTCTTAATTTTATGGTACAATTTTGCTAAATAGAGAGGGCTGCGATGAAATTACTGGAGATTAAGAATAATTTAGTAAAATTATCCTATACGGAGAAGGAAACACCTGTACTGGGCAGGTTTATCGTACTATCGTCAGAAACAAAATCATACGTTGCCCAGTTTGTTAATTTAAAATCTGACACCGTAAGCACTTTTGCTATTGCAAAATTATTATTCACATTTTCAGGTGACGGTGTTGTGGATAATTATGACGGCTCAATTCCGAGCATAAATTCAGAACTTTCATTGTTGCCGCCAAGCGAATTATTAGGACTGTTACCTATAGAAAATCCGCTAAAAATCGGCAATCTTGCCCAACAAGAAGATATGTTGGTTATTGATGCTTCTGTTTTTGAACGTAATTTTACGGTCTTTGTAGAAAATGATTCAAACAAAACAACTTTTATTTCGAATTCAATCAGACAATTATTCCAAATGAGAGAAAAAAGTGTAATTATTGACGATTCAAATTTGTTTGAAGATTATGAGAAAATAGTCTTCGGCAGAGATTTCAAACTTCCTCTCAATGCGGAAATGATTGATTATTTGTTTGAACACGAATTGACCGAAGTTGATGCTTCTACAAAAGCAATTATTCAAGATATTTTTTATGCGGTTCAGGAATATATAAAATCTTTGGATTTTGAATTTTTGCCGATTGACAATTTTGTTGATGTTGTAACAAACCAATATAGAGCAACTCAAATGCCTGAATTGGCGTTGTTAAAAAACAAACTTTTGAAATATAGAGATTCGAATGTTTTTGCAAATTCAAAAGAAGAAGTTTTCGCACTCAAAGTAAAATTAGACGAAAAGAACTGCTCCATCATTGATATCAAAGATATTCCGGAAACTTTGCAAAATGAAGTTTTGACTTTTGTTCACGGAGTTTTGGAATCTTTTGATAAATATGTTTACTTTTTCGTTCCGCTAAACGATGAAAATTCAGACAAAAAATTACTAAAAAGATTTTTAAATCATAATCATGTTTTTACAACAATGCTTGTAAGTTCTTCTTATAAGTATGCTGAAGAATTAAAACAACACGCACAAAATATCATTCTTTTTGCACCAAACACAGTAAACCATGATTTTGCGACTTACAACACTTTTTTGAATAAGCTTAATCCTGATGAATGCGTTGTTTGCGGAAAATTAACTCAAGGAATTCCGTTTATCGTTTCGCTTACCGATTTGGAATTAGATTTGACAAAAGAAGACGTACTGGGCGAAAGATATCAATTTATTCCTGTTGTCGAGGATTTGCAGTTGGTCAAAGTTGATGAATTTGGAAACAAAATTCCTGTCACAATGCCAAAAGCAGAAGAAAAAACGAAAGAACCTGAAGAAAAAGACTCAACAGAACCTGACGAAACAGTAGTAGCTTCAATTCCCGTAATTGAACAAGACCCGATTGAAGTTGTCGATGAAGAGGTTGAACAACAACCTGAACAAAACCTTGAAATCCCTGAGCCATCAGCAATTACTGTTGATGAAACTCCTAGTGGCGAAGTTTTGGACATAGAAGAAGATGATTTGGATTTATCAAACACCGAGTCTGAATTTGTCGAATCCGATATGATTGTGGAAGACGATTTACAACAAGATTTGCCACCGCAAGAGAATAATTTTGTAAATATGCAAGAACCAGATAACTTGTCATTAGGCGAAGAAGAGCCAACTATAGAATCTTCCGTTATTGAACCTGCGGGCAATTTGTTAGATGATGAACTTCCGTTAGAAGAAGACGATTTAGATGCGATTTTATCTGAAGAACCTAATCCTGAAGATGATTTTGACGTAACCCAAATTGAAGACGAGCAAAATGCTCCGCAAGGATATCCTGCCTACACGGAAGACTCCTTAACCGAAGATGACTTAAACTTTTTAGAAGATAATCAGTCAAACTCACAAGCTGAACCGTTTGACGTTGACCAAGCGGTAGATTCAATGTTTGAAGAAGACGAAACAACCCAAGAACCGCCTGTTGTTCCTGTTTATCCTACGGAAGAACAAAATGACGAAACTGAAATTGACTACAAACAAGGCGACAGAGTAACCCACCACAGATACGGCAGAGGAGTTGTTGAAAAAATTATAAAATACGGTAACAAAACACTTTGCTCAATTTCATTTGAAAATGTCGGTCGCCGTTTATTAGACCCGACAATTACAGATTTGAAAAAATTGACCTTCTAAAGTTAGTTAAGCAATACCCTTGCATTTGGAGTTTGTGCAATTAGTGTTCAATGTTGATTATAACACT
>SFZC01000131.1 GCA_004558955.1 bacterium
ATTTTTGCGGATACGCTACCCCTCTCAAAAAAATAATACTCAATTATTTTTTTTCGGCAGAGTGCCAACCGCCCTCACTACTTATAAAACTATTCACTTATCATTCAAAAATATTTCGATTTTTGCGAATACGCTCTCGCTCATTTTTGGCAGAGCGAAAACCCTTATTAAAATTAGCCCATAAATAAATATACATGAAGCAAGTATGTATAAATAATTCCAAACAACGCACCAACAAAAACTTCAAACGGTGTGTGTCCCAAAAGTTCCTTCAACTTACCGCCTACAGACTGCAAATCGTGGTAGTAAAAATCTTCCATCATTCTGTTTAAACAAGCGGCTGTTTTACCTGCGGCACGTCTTAAACCTGCAGCATCATACATAATAATCAAAGCAAAACCTAACGATACTGCAAAAACGGTTGAGTCAAAGCCTTCCAACAATCCCGCAGCCGTTGATAAAGCCATGACACCGGCAGAATGAGAACTCGGCATTCCGCCTGTTGTTGAAAATATTTTGAAATTGATTTTTCTATTTTTCGCAGTGAACAAAATAAACTTAATAACTTGAGCAAAAAATGCTGCCGTTACTCCGCATGTTATGACCTCATAACCGTTCCCTGCAATCATATTCTTTACAACTTCAAAATTCATTATTAATACCTACTCTCTTAAATATATTATTCATTATATCAGTTAAAATTACTGATGACATGTTCTGTTTTTTCATTATATCATAGCATTTTTTCAAAAGGCAAGTAAGTTTACATTTCGACTCCTCAAGTCCGTATAATGAAACATAAGTCAATTTACCTTCTTCTTTATCCTTGCCCATTGTTTTTCCCATAGTTTCAAAGGTCGAAATTTCGTCTAAAATATCATCCGCAATTTGAAATGCAAGTCCAAAAGTTCTTGCAAACTCAGCGATCGTGTCAAGTTTTTCATCATCCGCACCCGCAATTATTGCACCGGTACGCATTGCAAGACAGAACAAATCAGAAGTTTTATGCACATGCAAATATTGCAAAATCTTTTGAGACTCTTCAAATTCCTTCTTATTATTTTTATCTAAATTAAGAAATTTACCTTCCGATACAATATCAACGACCTGCCCTGCTATAACACCGTACGCTCCCGCAAATTGAAAATACTCGTTCAAAACCCTAATCAAAACTGAAGAAGAAAGATTTTTTGAATATTTTGTTATAACTTGCGGAGCAAAAGTCAACAACGCATCTCCCGCCAAGACCGCCATTGCTTCGCCAAACACCTTATGGTTAGTAGGTTTTCCACGTCTGTAATCATCATTATCCATACACGGTAAATCGTCATGAATAAGGGTTTGGGCATGCAACATTTCTATCGCACACGCTGTCGGAATTGCCTCTTCAATATCTCCGCCAAACATTCTACAGGTTTCCAAACACATCACGGGGCGAAGCCTTTTACCTGGCAATAAAACAGTATATTTCATTGCTTTAAAAATTGTTTCAGGGTATTTAATCTCTAAAAACTCATCCAATTTATCATTTATTAACTCAATATAATTACTCATTTTCATCTTCATCAAGTTCCTTATATATATTTTGTTTTTGCGTATTTCGTGCCGCACGGCGTTTTTTGTCACTGATTTTCGGCTGCATTTTATTATTTTTAAATTTACCCGCCGTTTCCTTTTTAACACCGTTATATTTCACTTTTTCCTTATATTCCAAAGCCTCAGACACAAATTCTATATAACTTTCATATCGAGATTCGGCAATTTTATCAATATTTTCCAAAACTCCGCAACCGTCTTCATTTATGTGCAAGCAATCACCATATTTGCAAAGTTCACGAAATTCAACCATTTCAGGAAACAATAAATCTATATCGTGCGGCAAAATAAAATCAAATCTTACATTGCTAAACCCCGGAGTATCAACGATTGCAGAAGTTTCATCAAGCGGAATAATCTCACAATGTCTTGTGGTATGAGTACCACGATTTAATTTTTCACTAACTTCTTTTGTTCGCAAATGCACATTCGGATTTAAAGCATTTATCAAACTTGATTTTCCGACACCCGAATTACCACATAATGCCGAGATTTTGCCCTTCAATAATTCTCGAAATTCACCAAGTCCGAGATGTTCTAATGCAGAAGTAAAGACGATTTTATACCCGAGCGGTGAATAAATTTCAAGAATTTCTTCTCTCAAATTATTTTCTAACCCTAAATCTTCTTTGTTAAAACACAAAATCACGGGAATTTTGTAATATTTTGCAAGTGCAACATAACGATTCAACTGATGAAAGTCCAAATCTGGATGTTTTAAGGCACTCACTACAACGATTTGGTCAACATTAGCAACTGCAGGACGTTGAATATAAGTTTTTCTCGGAAGAAGTTTTGTTATATATCCGCCCGAAAACTCAACATTATCACCCGCAACAATTCTCAACTGTTGCTTTTTCAAAACCTCTCTCATTTTGCATTCATAAGTGCAACCGTTTGCTTGCACATAATAAAAATCAGAATGTATTTTGTAAATTTGACCTTCCATACAAAACAAGTTTACTAAAAATAGTCACAGTTTGCAAACCGTCAAAATAATTTATAAAAAACTAATAGCCGTATTGCTCGTGAGCGTTCAAATAATCCCTAACCGCATTCAAGGAAGATTGAACAATTCTTGTTACACGAGAAGGGGACAAACCGATTTGTGTCGCAATATCCTTGACCTGCATATTACGGTAAAATCTGTACTCAACAACGGTTCTTTCTTTTGGCGGTAATTTTGAAATTGCCACCCTAATCATTTTACCCATTTCGGAGATTTCAGCATTTTCATCAGGCAAAGCGTGTGGGTCCTTGACAAAATCAAACGGTGATTCATTATCACTTGCGGCAGCAGCAAGACCGTCAATAGACAATATAGTTTCGTAAATCGCTTCACGAACTTTTGCCTGTTTCATATCCATGCCTTCTACAGCCTCTTCTTCGTCAAACTCTTCTTCTGATTTGTGTTTCAAAGAGTACCATTTATATCTTATACGCAATTCATTACGAATAGCCCAACGAACAGCTGTTGCAATGTATGCAGAATTATATTTTGCAAGTTGTTCGGGTGTTTTGTTTTTAATCATAACCTGAATTGCAATAATACCGATAGACAACAATTCCTCGTACTCCACCATGTGTGACGGAATACGCTTATGCTCTACTCTCGCCACTTTTTGTACGATATCAATATAATGTTGTAAATTTCTGTTATCTTCTTTTGTCATAATATTACACATCTATAATACTTCAATAATTCAATTTCGTGTTCGTATATTTGTAGGATTTTTCATTTTATATACGAACATCAAAATCTCAGCAACAGCTTTGTACAATTCTGGCGGAATCGGCTGATTAATCTCAACCATTCTGAATAAAGCTCTTGCAACCGGCGGATTTTCGATTACGGGAACATTGTGTTCTTTTGCAATATCAATAATTTTCTTCGCAATCAACTCTGTACCTTTTGCAATTAACATCGGAGAATCCATTTCTTCGGCAACATACTTCAAGGCACACGCAACGTGAGTAGGGTTCGTTACAACAAAGTCCGCAGTCGGAACTGCGTCCATTGCCCCCTGTTGAAGCATCTGCATACGACGTTGACGTAACTGAGCCTTAACGTTCGGGTCACCTTCCGAGTTTTTGTATTCATCTTTAATTTCTTTAAAAGACATCTTTTGATCCTGCAAAAACTTCCACTTTGTAACCCCATAATCAGCTGCAGCAATTACCAAAAACGCAATACAGGCTTTGAAAATAAATTGAGTAATAAGTTCGCCAAACTCCTTCATTACCGCAAAATTGTTATCCACCTGAGCCAACATCATAATACTTTCAATATGCTCTTTATAAACAGACCAACCGATATAACCCAAAATAATAACTTTTGCAATGTTTTTGAACAATTCAAAAAGAGTTTTGATAGACATAATATTTTTGAAATACTTTGTCGGATTTAATTTGTCTAATTTTGGCATTAACGGAGCTGTCGCAACAAGAGGACCGACTTGAATAAAATCGGCAAGCACTGCAACAAGCCACGCTACGGCAAACACTGGGAACAAAATCAAACAAATCCCTTTTGTAGCAATCAAAAAGACGTACATATAGTTTATGTCCTCTAGGCGTGCGTTTGGAATTTGCTCATACAAAAGCGTAAAAATCGAAACGATTTGCTCCCAAATAAACGGAGCTAACCCGATAACGACAGAAAAAACAACAAGCATAGAAATAGCCATAGAAAAGTCACGAGATTTAACAACCTGACCTTCCTTTCTTGCTCTGTCCAGTTTTTGTGGTGTGGCATCAAACTGCTTGTCTTCATCACCCATTGAGATAGTCCTTTTTACTACATTATATCATGAATAATAAGGATTTTTGACGAATAATCAGAATTTGGATTGTTTGAGAAGGGAAGAAAACAACGAAATTGAACACAAATTTCAAAATCAAAATGTAAGTCGGAATTGCCATTCCGACAATTAAATTAACTTCTAATGCAGCAAAATATGTTTTGACACATTAAACAGAAAAATTTAGATTCAAAAGCCATATTTCATCTATAATGATAATATAGGGTAGTACCAACGACCCCCACCCACACACGGATTTTACTAAGAAAACGGTGGAAGGGGGTGGTAAAATGAACGGTATTGCAATAAAAATCGCCATCACGGTAATGATAGCGATTTTACAAATTGTTTTACTTTTTTTATAGCTTGGCTAGAAATTTTATGAGGAAATCTTTTGGGGAAATTTTAATCCTCTGTTGTATATGTCATTTTGAGAGGGACT
>SFZC01000132.1 GCA_004558955.1 bacterium
ATATGCACGACAAATATTGCTACGAAAGAGCACAAATGGCGTTGCACGATAGAGATGTAAAAAGATACTTCGCAACAGGTATTGCAGGACTTTCAGTTGTTGCAGATTCACTTTCTGCTATTAAATATGCAAAAGTTAAGGCTATCAGAAATGAAGACGGTCTTGTTGTTGATTACGAAGTTGAAGGCGATTATCCGAAATACGGTAACAACGATGACAGAGTTGACAAATTGGCAGTTGACGTGGTTAAGAAATTCATGAACATGATTAGAAAACACCACACTTACAGAAACTCAATCCCGACAATGTCAATTTTGACAATCACTTCAAACGTTGTTTACGGTAAGAAAACAGGAAACACTCCTGACGGAAGAAAAGCCGGTATTCCGCTAGCACCAGGTGCGAACCCAATGCACGGACGTGATTCAAACGGTGCTGTAGCTTCATTGGCTTCAGTAGCAAAACTTCCGTTCCACGATGCACAAGACGGTATTTCAAATACTTTCTCAATTATCCCTAACGCATTAGGAAAAGACGAAGTATTTATGGGCGACTTGGCAATCGATTTGGATTGCGGTTGCTGCGAAAACAATATTGAGTAATCACAAATTATAATGAAAGGATAATTAATTATGACAACAATGCAAGAAGAAAACTTAATAAACTTGTTAGACGGATATGTTGAAAAAGGCGGACACCACTTGAACGTAAACGTATTCAACAGAGAAACATTGCTTGATGCTCAAGCACACCCTGAAAAATACCCTCAATTAACAGTGAGAGTATCAGGATATGCCGTAAACTTCATCAAGTTGACAAAAGAACAACAAGATGATGTAATCTCAAGAACCTTCCACTCATCAATCAGCGGTAAGAACTAATTTATTCGCAAATGATGAAATTATAGAAAGTAAAAATAGCACGAAAAGTTTAATAAAGCTTTTCGTGCCGTTTATTTTAAACCTAAAAGAATATGTATAATTTAATATAAAAGACAAAAATGTTTAAAATTGAAAGACCTAAAATGCCAATAAAACCTTTCGATTACCCGTTGATCTAATCGAAAAACTTACTGCAGTTGCACAAAACAAAGGTGTTTCACTCTATAATTTAGTAAAACAATGTTGCGATTACGTTTCGATTTCTTCTCAACTCATTTTCTAGTCAGTTCAGAGTGACATTTGGGTGAGCCTAGCAGAGCTAGCGTCATTCTGAATGGATTAAAAAACAAGCAATTTTAATTGCATTGATTTTATAATATATATTTATATTTGTTAATATTTTACCAATTTGCATTGAAATTGTACTATGTCAGTAATAACATGGAGTAACGAGTGTAGTTAGTACAATATTGGAATTATGTTATGGCACTAAATTTTCAAGAATTAGTTTTAAATTTACAAAAGTTTTGGTCGGATTACGGTTGTATTATTCAACAACCTTACGATATTGAAAAAGGAGCTTCTACAATGAACCCTGCAACATTCTTGCGTTCATTGGGGCCTGAACCGTGGAATACGGCAATGATTGAACCTTGCAGACGTCCGACAGATGCAAGATATGGCGAAAACCCTAACAGATTAGGGCATTATTTTCAATTTCAAGTTATTTTGAAACCATCTCCTGACAATGCTCAAGAACTTTACCTTCAAAGTTTGGAAGCTATGGGTATTGATTTGAGCAAGCACGATGTCAGATTTGTTGAAGATAACTGGGAATCACCAACACTTGGTGCTGCCGGTGTAGGTTGGGAAGTTTGGCTTGACGGTATGGAAATTACTCAATTTACATATTTCCAACAAGTAGGCGGATTGGAAATCAAACCTGTAGCATTAGAATTGACCTACGGTTTGGAACGTATCGCAATGTATTTACAAAATAAAGAGTCCGTATATGATATTATGTGGAACAACGAATTGAAATATGGCGATATTTACCTACAAAACGAAATCGAACAATCAAAATATAATTTTGAAGTTTCTAACACAGATGCTTTGTTCACATTATTTGATTTATACCAAAAAGAAGTTGAAAACTGCGTAGAATCTAAATTGGTTTTACCTGCTTATGACTACGTTTTGAAATGTTCTCACACTTTCAACTTACTTGATGCACACGGTGTAATCAGTAAAGACGAACGAAACAACTTTATCGGCAGAGTCAGAACTATGGCTTCCGCTGTGGCTAAATTATATGTAGAGCAAAGAGAAGCAATGGGATTCCCTCTTTGCAAAAAATAATAAGGAAAATGAATGGCTGAAAAATTTAACAGAGCAACATTTACCAGAAGTTTCTTGCGACATGTGACAAGAATTAAAGCTCCTGATGAAATGTTAGCAGAAGCAAAAGAACAAGGTTTGGAAAAAACTTTGGGCGTTTGGGATTTAATTATCCTTGGTGTTGGTGCGATTATCGGTTCCGGAATTTTTGCGGTAGTAGGTATTGCCGCTGCCGGAAGTGCTGATGGTTCAAGTGTAGGAGCAGGTCCTGCGTTAATTATTTCAATGATTATCGCAGCGATTGCGTGTATTTTCTCCGCTTTGTGCTATTCTGAATTTGCGACAATGATTCCTGTTGCAGGTGGAGCTTACACATACACCTTTGCAACTTTGGGTGAATTTGCCGCTTGGATGGTCGGTTGGGTATTGATGCTTGAATATGCAATCGGTTTTATCGCAGTTGCTTGTGCTTGGTCAAACCATTTTATCCAATTTTTGGCAGGATTTGAAAATGTTTTGCCTCATTGGCTTGCTCATCCACCTGCTTGGTTAACCCACGATATTTTCAGCGTTGGTAAAATGTTAGCCGAGGACCCTAATATTTACGTTCCTCGTATTTTAGGTATTCCTATTTGTATAAATTTACCTGCTATTTTGATAGTTCTTTTGATTACAGCCATTTTGGTAAAAGGTACAAAAGATTCTGCAAAAATGGCGGGAGTAATGGTATTCATAAAGCTTGCAGTTATTGCGTTGTTCATATTTGCAGGTGCATTTTTTGTTACACCTTCTAACTGGACACCGTTTGCACCAAACGGAGCAACTGGTATTTTCGAAGGTGCATTCTTAATCTTCTTCGCTTATATCGGATTTGATGCTTTGGCAACAGCAGCAGAAGAATGCAAAAACCCTCAAAAAGACTTGCCTATCGGTATTATCGGCTCATTACTTATCACAACATTAGTTTATGTATTAGTTGCGTTAGTTTTAACAGGTTTGCAAAAAACCTCAGGCGGCGGAGTTCCGAGAGCCTTTTTAGATGCTCCGATGGCATACTGTATGTTACATACGGGTCAATCTTGGACAACCTATATTTCATACTTAATCTCAATAGGTTCACTTGCAGGATTGACTTCAGTATTATTGGTATTGGAAATGGCTGCAACAAGAATTTTGTTCGCAATGAGCCGTGACCACTTTATCTCTGCAAGATTTCAAAAAATTCACCCGAAATACAAAACTCCTGTTCTTTTAACTTGGACTGTCGGAGTTTTGGCAGTAGTCGGAATTCTGACACTAAACTTAGACGTTGCGGCAGAATTGTGTAACTTCGGAACTTTTACATCATTTATTATTGTATGTATTGCGGTTTTGATATTACGTCACACTGACCCTGACCGTCCGAGACCGTTCAAAGTTCCGTTCTCACCTATAACACCTGCTTTGGGTATAATTTGTTGTGGCGGCTTGATGATATACAAAACGGTTCAATCTGGAAGCTCTGCACTATTGTTCCCTGTATGGCTTGGTATCGGTGCTATAATTTACATTTTGTACGGATTTATCAAAAACAGAAACAACGAAAATAAACTCCACAAAGAGTTTGTTCGTTCCGCACAAGAAACACAGGAAGAAATTAAATAGATGAATTTAAAAAACATTTGCCGAAATATATTAAAAAAACGTTCTTTAGATGACCTTATTGCGACAAGCAAAAGGTCAGAACTAAAGAAGACACTTAATGTATTTGACCTTATAGTAATAGGTATTGGTGCCGTTGTCGGAACAGGTATCTTTACAATAATAGGAACAGCAATAACCGGTAGCCCCGAAAGTCCGGGAGCGGGACACGCAATAGTATTGTCAATGATTTTGGCTGCCGTTGCTTGTGTATTTCCAGCCCTTTGTTACTCGGAAATCGCCGCTATGATTCCTGTTGCAGGTAGTGCTTACACATACACTTATGCAACAATGGGCGAATTTATGGCGTGGATGGTCGGTTGGATATTGATGCTTGAATATGCAATCGGAAACATTACGGTAGCAAGTGCGTGGACAGGGTATTTTATCCAGTTTTTAAAAGGTTTCAAACATGTTTTGCCTGACTTTGTAACACATTTCCCTATGTGGTTAAGATACGATTACAAAACTATGTCAAACCTTTGCAACACTTACCATTGGGATATTCATGACAAAATTCCTTACCTTTTTGGTCATATTCCGATTTCAATAAACCTTCCTGCAGTTTGCATCGTATTATTATTAACAATGCTTCTTGTTCGAGGTGTAAAAGAATCAACAAGATTTGCAAGTATAATGGTCGGCGTAAATATGGTTATGATTTTGTCCTTCATTATCGTTGGGGCATTTTATGTAAAACCTGAACAGTGGACGCCGTTTTTCCCGTCTGAACCTTCAGGGGTAATTATGGGAGCGTTTTTAATCTTCTTTGCTTATGTCGGATTTGATGCGATTTCAACAACTGCAGAAGAAACCGAAAATCCGCAAAGAGATTTGCCGATTGCAATACTAGGAACATTAATAATTTGTACAATTTTGTATGTTTGCGTTGCC
>SFZC01000029.1 GCA_004558955.1 bacterium
TTTTATAAAGTTGTTAACTTTCTTTTAGTGAAAACCACGTTTCTGTGGGTTTTAGCCGTATCATTCACTTTAAAGACTGTTTTCGGCATCCGTACACTTACCGTACGTCATTTCTATAAGCAGAGTTTTCTCCATCTGCTGTAATAGGTCAGAAAACCTATCCATTTTGTTAAATTGTTTAATTAGGAAGGTTCTACATCCGAGGTTTCCCTCGGTGCACTCAAATTTCTTCAAGAGAAATATTCGCAAATAGTCTGTAATTTCAATAGTTTGCAATTAACTATCCTAGGACAACTTTATATTTACAGACAATCCATCTATTTGCGAATACTTCAATGAAAGATTTACTTTAAGTCCCTCGTGTCTGCCATTTCACCATTGGAGCAAATAAGAGCAACTATATTTCACAACATAATTGCTTAAAATATTGAAAAAGATAACAATATTCATTAATAAAGTCTTATAATTCAGATATAAGATACAATGTTTTCATAACTATTCCTCCCATTCTATTTTAAGTGTTGTTACATAGCAACTCCATTTCTTTCCACTTTCTTCAGATTCTTCTTTTGATTTATAAATGTAAGTTCCTACATAACTACTAAAATCAGCGTCTAAATAGATATTTATCCACCCTTCGTGCTTTTCAGTGGCAAAGAAAAGGTCTAAATGACTATCATATCCACTACGAAACTTTCCCGAAGTATCAAGTGTAGCAAGCATCTCTTGCCCATCTTTCTTTGTAATTAAGGCTAATACTTGATACTTTTCGAATTTAGCATCAGTACATATAATCCTTGCAGGGTTTCCTTCTCTTGTCACCACCTTCTTTGAAGGATTAGCAAGATATTCCTCTAAATTAAATTTTTTCATAATTATTCCCCTATTAAAAGATAACTATATTTTATTAAATTTATTATTTAATTCTTTATTTCAATTATTTTATCACAATTCTTACATTTATATAATGTGGTATTTTCATTATAAGAATAACTTGTAAATTTATAATAATTGTGTCCTGAAAATTTACAAATTAATCTTTTCAGTAAACAATTAGTTAATAGATTATTAGTCATAATATTATAATTAAAGTTTTAAATTCTTTTAACAAACTTGTTTCTATATCTGAATAATAAAGTTGATATCCAAACATTTCCAAAAGGTCAACATACTTTGTATTTGTATTTTGTGCCGATTTTTCAATGTTTTCAACAGTGTTATTGTAGGTGTATATAAAGTTGTAAGAATTTAAAAATATTGATAGCATTCTTTCAATCTACGATTGAATTTTCTTATATATTCAATATATTCAAGAATTTTGTTGTAATCTTCTTCCACTACCATAACTGAACGAATTTTAGCAGCATTGCGAATACCTGCGATATAGTATGGGTAAAATTTTCTAAAAAATTTAATTGCCAAACTTTCCCCACGAAGTTTGATTTCTTCATCCAAATGCCATCTCATCATGTTGAGTTTTTCGTCTAATGTCGGTGGTGCAATTTTTTCACCTGTTGCAAAATAATGAGCAATTCTTCCGATAAGTGTCGGGTCACCAAGCACTCCCCTTGCAATAGCCACACCATCCGCTTCACTTTCTTCAAGACATTTAATTGCCTCTTCAATCGAGGTAATATCACCGTTTGCAAAAACGGGGATATCTACATTATGTTTAAGTTTGCTGATTTTTTTCCAGTCCGCAACCCCTGAGTAAAACTGAGAGCGGGTTCTTCCGTGAATTGTAATAAATTCCGCTCCTGCTTCTTGCATTTGTTGCCCGAATTCTACAAAATTCATTTCACCTTGTGTGTAGCCGAGCCTGAATTTTACGCTAACGGGCTTATCAGTTCCAGCTTTTACAGCCTTAACCAAATCTGCTGCAAGTCGTGGAGTTCGCATCAATGCGGCTCCGTCTTGACCTTTTACGACTTTATTAACCGGACAACCCATATTTATATCAATCATATCCGCAAATTGGCTTAAATATCTTGCTGCGGCTTCCATTAAATGCGGTTTGTGTCCGTTTATTTGGTAAACAATCGGGTGATGAGTGTCATCCAGTTTTGTAATTTCAGTTTTTACATTTTGAGCCAAAAATTCGGAGCTTATCATCTCTGTTGTCAAGAGTGCTGTCGGAGCGTGCTTTCTGACAAGTGAACGCAAAACATAATCTGTTATACCTGCCATTGGGGCAAGTGAAACCTTACTTTCTATTAATTTTGCTACTCTATTTTGCATAATCCTTCAATTCTTCGGCTCTTGCTTTTGCGTATTCTTTATATTGGTCATCGTCAGCATTTGAGTTTGCGTAGGCAATATAATATTTATACGCATTTTTGAAATCTTTTAGCGAATCATAATCAGAAGCTATCATATAATTACAAATCAGAAAATCTTTGTTTAGTTGATATGCTTTTGTTAAGTCCCTGATTGCTTCTTTTTTATTTTCCTTCGCATCATATATCATACCACGATAATAAAAGGCGTAAGCGTTATTGCTGTCTTTTGCTAACAATTCGTTGAATTTTACAAGGCTTTCGTCATATTTTTCTTCATCATACAAGGCGATAGCCGAATTTAGCAGATTTGACCTGTCGTTTTCTTCGATAGATTGCAGATATTCAATCGCTTGAGTATTGCCTTTATTAAAGGCAATCGCTTTTTGCAAATAAAATTTTGCATCTTCGTATTTTTCGTCTTCCCCATACAGGCAAGCTATGTAGTATGCAATGTCAGAATCTACAGGTTTTAGAGCAAGTGCTTTTTTGTAATATTCAATCGCATGTTCTCTGTCCCCGAGTTCTTGGTATGAAGTAGCGACACCAATCATCGTATCAACCGTCGGCGGTTGAATTAATAAATAGTAACTGATTGCGTTTTTGTAATCTTTGTTTTTATACGCTGTTGCAGCCTTATCCATTTGTTGGTTTAACTTCATATCATTGATATTGTTAAGTGTTGAGGTAATTGTTGCTTCTTTTGGAAAAGCGGCAGAAGCGGTTTGCAAAGTCGAAATTGCAGCATCAAAATTATTGCCTTGAGCAAGGGCTAAGGCTTTATTTACATAAATTTCAGGTGATTTACCGTTAAGTCTGATTGCTTCGTTGTAAAGCGTAATCGCATCGGTCAACTTACCGTTTTTGTGCAGTTCTATTGCGTAATCATAGAAAATATCCGCAGGGTGCATGTTTTCCATGTTTTTATTTACATATTCAATAAATGCAGATGCGGTCATTGTCTTTTTCGCATTGCTAATCAGTTGGTTTTTGATGTATTCGTTTTCGGGGTCAAGTTCAAGAACTTTTCTGTAGCCCTCTTGAGCAACTTTATTATCGCCAAGTTTGTCATAGCATTGAGCCCTGTATAAATTTGCATTAATATTATTAGGATAAAGTATCAGAACTGATTCATAAGCCTTGATAGCTGTTCTGTAATCGCCTTTTTGCTGATACAAAGTACCCGTGTTAATTCTTGTATTTGTGTTTGACGGGTCAAGTGCTTCTGCCTGCTTGTAATAAGTGAGCGCTTCGTCTAACTTGTCCTGTTTTTGTAAAATAGCACCCAGGTTTGCGTACAAGGCACCGTTTTTAGGGTTATTTTCAAGTTTTTTTCTGAAAATTCTTTCTAATCCGTACAAAACCTCTTTATTATCAGAAGTTAAGTGTTGCAAAACGTAAGAATACTCTGTCATTGCATCTTCTTCGTTGTTTTGATTATCAAGAATTTTTGCATAAGCAAGTCTTAAATCCAAATTTGTAGGATTTACTGCAACGGCTTTTTTATAATATTCTCCGGCTTTCGGTTCGTTGCCTAAAATCTTCATTATTTCCGCAACTTGTTCAAAACTTTTTGCTTGCAAGTTTTTACTGCCAAGTGCTTGCATAAATTCATACGCTGCTGCAGGGAAATTTCCTTCTGCACGAAGTCTTTTTGCCGTGTTAAATCTGTTTTGAGACGAGGTGTCAAATTTTGTAAATTCTAGGCAGTTGTTCAAATTGTTTTGAACTTTTACAGTGGCAGAAGATGAGTTTTGAGCAGCCCCGCTATTCGGGTAATAAACTAAATAAAATAACGCACTTCTAAAATCATCGGCGGCTTTTGTCCACTCTTTATCTTTGTTTGCGTATTCCGTGCCTCTTGCAAGGTACGCATTGATAAGCCCGATTCGTGCGGAATTATCAAGATAATTTATACGCAAAGCACTCTTAAACTCGTTGATTGCGTTTGGGTACTGATATTGAGACATGTAAGTCTGCCCTAAGTCGTAATGCTCCTTAAAATCAGCGAAAGCAATTCCGTTTAGCAGTGTTAAAATAAAGCATAGTTTCGCAAGTTTAGCCAATGTTTTCTTCATAAGCACTCCCTTTTGAAACTATTTTATTACAACAATTTTTTTCTGTATATACAACAGTGGGGTAATTGTAAACTTCTGTATCAAAAAGCACGAATTTCTAACCTGAAACCCGTGCTATGATTTGAAAACTTATTCCATAATAAAATCGCTTACTGAAATATAGCTCATACATTCATCAAACAGTTTTTGGAGAGGAATTGAAATCATGTCTTCCGTAACTTGATTGTCTTCCAAAGTTGCTGTGGCTAAATTCATTTGTTTGTTTTCCATTTTTTAATACTCCTCATTTATTCTTTTGGGTAAATATCCTTAATCTTAACAAGTTTTTTATCGGTTCTTACTGCGGAAAACTTTAATATAAAATGTATATATTCCGCACATATTTTATGAAAATGTTGCGGTTAGTGTCTTTGAATGCTTTACAAAAGTTAATGTTAGTAAAAAATATGATTATTATAATTGAAATTTTATGCTAAAATAAGTTGTGTAGTACTTAATATAGGAGATAAGAAAATAGCAAACGATAACAGATCCGGCAAGGATAAGGACAAAACAATAATGAACGAGAAAATCCGTTCAAAAGAAGTCAGATTGATAGATAATGAGGGTGTGAATCACGGGGTAGTACCAACAGCAAAAGCGTTGGCAATGGCAGAAGAAGCAGATTTAGATTTGGTTCTTATAAGTCCTAATCAGGCTCCGCCGGTTGCTAAAATCTTAGACTACGGTAAGTATAAGTACGAAATGGTGAAAAAAGCCAAAGAAGCGAAGAAAAAACAACACGTTGTTGAAATTAAAGAAGTTAAAGTAAGATATAAGATTGACGTTCATGACTACGAGGTTAGAATTAAGAGCGTTAGAAAATTTATTTCTCAAGGTAACAAGGTTAAAATTGTTGTCATGTTGAGAGGTCGTGAAATGCAACATTCAAACTTGGCGTTTGAACTGGCTAACAGATTTTTGGCAGACTTGACAAACGATCCTATTCAATTAGAGAAAAACCCTCAATTAGAAGGTCGTAACGTTACGCTATACTTGGCACCACAGAATTAGAATAATATAAAAATGTGTTTGTGAGCAAAATGTGCTTGACTTCAAAAAATCAGCAAATATAATAAAGAAGTACCGATTGGGAGCAAACACGAGCCGCAATAGCTCAGTTGGTAGAGCAAGGGACTGAAAATCCCTGTGTCCTTGGTTCAATTCCGAGTTGCGGCACCATTTTTAAAAGAACCCGTTTAAGGGTTCTTTTTTTATGAAAAAGGTGTATAATTTGACTTGCTGTAATTTGACTTGCAGTTTGAGAAAAAGTGGCAGATAAAATGAGAATTGGAGACAGTTAAATAAAAAATTGTAAAAGGACAGTCGGTTTGAGAAGAATGAACAGAGATTTTTCAAATTTTTATGATATAATCTATTTATGAATAATGATTTTTCCAACAAAGAATTAACTGATTTTGCAAATAGTTTAAGATTTCAAGTAAGAGCTTTAATTCCAGTAGAAATAAAAAAACATGATGTAGAAATTAGGGATTCGGTATATCATGAATCTGTTTTTATTGGAAAGCAACTTTTAAAAGATAATTTTAAGGATTTTGACTTTTGTAAGATATTGATGCAAGTATGTGCAGAATGGACATTTCATATTTCTGTTAGTTTATTTTTAAGTAATGTTCCAAAAAATTATCATAAATTATTTATCAGAAAAATTAATATAAAAATATATAGATACACTATAAATAAACATAGTAGTGAAAAAGATATATTTCATGATTTTAGTAATAGCGAAATAAATAAAAATATAGAAGAATTAGTAAAAAAACAGTATAATTATCAAATGAAAGCACTATACAAAAAAAATAAAATTGATAAGAAAAATTATAATAATGCAATTATTAAAAATCATCCTACAGAACAACTTTGCAGAATTCTTGATGATAAAAACAGTTTTAATATAAATGTTTCTTTGTGGGAAATTATAAAACCAAATTTATTTTTATTTCTTGTATACTTGGTTATAGTTCATGTGTTTACAATATATGCAATAGGTCATTACATGCATAAGAAGTATGTTGCTTGTATAATTGCAATTATTGTTTTGTGTACAATAATGTGGCGAATTTTCCGTATTTCTGCTGACTTTAAAATTACTCCTCCAAGTGAATAATACATGAGTCTGTAGGGTGCAATTTTTTGCACCAAAGAAAGGTTATCTAACTAAGTCAATAATAATTTTAACTTCCTACCACTCGGAAGTTTTTATCCTTTTTCTATCATTGATAAAATTCAACCCCTGTCGGAGTTTGAGGCGAATGTCCCAAAACAAGCAGGAAAAAAGTTATTTTTGTTGGGCTAAAAGCCCAACTTACATATTAATAGATCCCGCATCGAGTGCGGGATGACGAATGCTTGTCATCCTGATAAACATGTCATTGCGAGCCCGTCAGGGCGCGGCAATCCAGTTGTTTAATAATTCAAAACCAGAATAAAATATACTTTTTAAAATTAATGTAATAAAAAGCTGGATTACTTCGTCGGGCAATCCTTTGCCCTCCTCGTAATGACATGTGTCTTTTTTGCAATGGGTTTGTCGGTTGGGCATACCTGCCAAACAAAAACTAAGTCAACAATATCTTCCCACAACTTGGAAGTTTTTATCCTTTTTTCTATCCTTGCTAAAATTCAAACCCTGTCGGGGGTTAAGCCGAAATCAAAACATTGTTTTAGAAAAAAGGATAAATTTATGGATAAGAAAAGGATAAAAAGGATAATTTTTCTTAAAAGCTGGGAAGTTACTCAAATTCAAACAACACCTAAATTATACCAACATTCCCTATTTCAAATTTATCTGTTAGGTTATAATGAAATGATAAATATAATTGTTGGGGTAGAAACCCCAACCTACCAGCTACGACTAAAGTTTACCCTAATTTTTATTATCTATGAATAAATATAAACGTATCAAGATTTTTTGTTGGGTTGCACCCAACCTACGACTTTAAGTATAATAAAATAAATGTCTATGAATATCATCAAATTTGTGCTACAATCCAAACGGGTATTAAAAGTATAGGAGGAGTTTATGAAATTAAGTACAAATGCTTTTTTGAATTTTACCTTTAAAATTGGGAAAGTGTTATCCACATTTTTATTAGTAATAGTTTTTCTTGTTGTTATTGGAGCAACTTTATTGTTGGTTGATTCAATGCATAGTGGTTTAAATGTTCCAAAATTTAGTGATGCAAAACAACAAAGTTTAGTTCAAAGTAAATCAAGTGAGACAACTGAAACAACTGAAACAACTGATGAAGACTTTGATGTAACAAAAGAATATTACAAATTAGTAGATAGGGTTATTTCAAATAACAAATTAAATAGCGAAATGAAGAAACCTATTCGTAGTTTTGCTGATGCTTTAGCTGAAAATGATGAAAGTATTGAAATTGCTCTTAATGGATTGGATAAATATTATAAAAATGCATTTATTGAATTGAAAGATCAAAAAACTTTGGATTATATGTTGCCTACGATTACTAAGGCATATAGTCAATATTATTATGATGAAGTTTTAAGAGATGTAAGGCGAAACTTAGACAAAGACAATCTTAATGACAACCTTATAATTGATACTGGATTATTTAATATGTATACTAATAGTTATGAAACTGCAATTCTTAATAAAAATACTACTAAGGCTCAAAAAACAACTAATCGAATTGTTGCGGGTGGAGTTTTGACAGTATCATTGTTAGCATTTGTGTTATTACTATTCTTACCTGTATTGTTGAAAATAGAAGAAAATACACGTTCTAGTAACCCTATTGTAGAAGAAAAGAAAAAAGAAGATGATACAAAAGTATGTCCTAATTGTGGAAAGAAAATCAAAATAAATGCCAAAAAATGCAGATATTGTGAAACATGGTTAGAAGAAAAACAAGGTGAGGAGTAGAATTATGAAATGTCCTTATTGTAATGAAGAAATAGAAGATAATAGCAAGGAATGTAAATATTGTGGTGAAAAAATAACTTTTGTAAATAGAGCCGTAATAAATATAAAGAATGTCTTTGTTAATAACAAGAAAAATATAGCAATAATATTAGCTATATTTGGAATTTGTGTTGCAATAATTTTTGCTGGCGTGAATATTTATAAGGTTGTACAAAATAATATGAAAAGCCCATATTATAAGTCTGTTGAAGAACATGAAATAATAGAGGAATCAGACAGTCCTGTTGATGCCGAATATATATTGACTAAAATCAACAATCAAGAAAAAGATTTACTAGAATTACTTGAAAGTAAAGCTTGGCAAACAAGAAAAGATAATGTGTTTTTAACATATTTAAAAAATTTGAAATATTATAACGAGGTATTGCAAAATAATAGTTTTGGGATTTGGGATTTCCCAGAAAATAGTAATACATATTATATAGATGGAATTACTTATGAAAAAATAAATTTGGGTTCAACAACTGATGAATATGGTTATACTTATGAAAATACAAAATATTCAATTTTGAATGCTAATGCTAAGATGTTTAAATGTACTAATTATGGAGAAGGTATTATAGGGGTTTCTATTAATATGAAATACCTAAATGATAAATTCTCAAAATATTTAAGTGATGATATTAAAGACTATTTAAGAATAAGAACATTAGAAGATGAAAAACTTGGGGAATTTGCATTTTATAATGATGGGGCACTATCGTTGAATCCTATCGATACCATTGATTGGATTATTGATTGGCAAAAATATTTAGAAAAATACCCTACTTCACCTTTAAAAGATGAAGTAAGTAAATCTTTAGATATGTATTGTGGTCATATTTTATATTCAATGTATTATTCAATGGATTATTCTACAGATAAGATTACAAAAGAAGCATTAAAAACTTTTGATGAATTTTTCAAGAGAGTTGATAAGAGTACAAGAGAATATAAATTAGTTCAAGAAAAATACAATGTGCTAAAAGATGAGTATAACTTTAATATTGGTAGAGCTATACAAGCAGATAGTACATTGTTAGCTATGCCAAAATCAAATGATGACACTCCATTTTATGTTGGCGGAACTTTATATTAGATGTAGCAAGTAGGTTGGGCATACTTGCCCAACTTTAAAACTTCATACTCTATTAATTTATTTAATAACAACTTTTTTGTGTTCGACAGGACTTTTGACTTGTTCAATGCGTTTATTATCTTTGCCTATTGCCCATTTAAAGCCGAAGCTCAATGCAATACCGTTACGTCCGCCATTTCTTATCATGGCTTGTACAAATCCGGTAAATCTATCCTGATATATCTTTTGAATACCAGCTCCATATTCAACATAAGGTTTTATACTCATTTGAGGTAAGGCCACATTATTTGCCGTAACCTTTGTATCATTTAATAAATTCCAAACCATACCTACACTTGCAAAAGGTTGCCAACCATTTTTCAGGTTACCAATAAATTTAATTGTAGGGTGAATTTGAATTGTATGCAAAGGATCGGATTTTATATTTACTCCTGCAGCGTTTGTATAGTCAAATGTATTAATAAATGAATATGACATCATATAATTTGGTTGTATTATGAATTTTCCGTTATTAAATTCAAAATTATAACCTGTTTTGCTCGCAATACCTGCCATTAAAGTAGTGAAATTTTCAGACCCATACATAGTATTACTTTCACCGACATTTCCTCCTGCATTAACTGTTACTGCCGTAAAGAAATTATTCTTGTAAAAAGATTGAGTTATACCTAAAATACCACCGTTGGTATATGTGGAAATACCAGAATAATGCTGTGAACTCCCGTTATATCCAATATAAGGCGTAATAACGGTTCCCCAACCATGTTTTAATTCTTGATAAGAGGAATCTCCACCAACCAGTGTTCCATAGGATTGCATATCAACTCGAGGGCCGTTTGACAATTGTATATTTTCAAATGTTGTGTATGGCTGATACCAAAAACCGGCTTCTTTTGAATATTCTGTTTCATACGGTAATGCTTTAAAATCACGAATTGCATACCGATTTGCCATATTCATTCTAATTTGTTTAGGTAATGGCATAAATGAATAATCTGCATGCCTAAATGCATAATTAAAAGTTTCATTAATTGCCGTATAAGCCCCGACTTGTGAACTTACAGAACTTGGTAATACTGAAGGATTGAAGTCTGAGGAACTGCTACCGCCTCCGTGTGCAAAAAGAAAAGTTCCGTCATTTGGATTATAGCTTACATAATATTTATAAATCGGTGCATAAGTCGTTGTCTGATAAACATTTTCTATACCTTTACCGATTTCTGTAATATCTGTTTGAACGTTATTTTTAAAGCTATCATACGCAAACGGAATATATGTATTTCTGTTTGTAGAATCAGATAACAAATTAATTCCTTTAATATTTATCGAACCGTTAGTTACCGTAGTTGTAGTCGGTAATCTATCCATTGATGAATTTGCTAAGTCTGCATCAATTAAAAGATTAACGTTACCTGTCAAGTTGAATGAATTTGCAGATAAATTATTAGCTCTATCATTAATTAAGTTTAATGTACCGGAATTGAATGATACATTATTAAACATATTATTCGTGTTTAATGCAGTTATATTCAAAGCAGCATTATTTACATTCAATGTTCCTTCTATAACTGCACCATCTGCTAAAGTTAACTCGTTACCATAAATTGTAGTTGTACCATTACCTGCAATAGTTTTATCTAAGATTCCTGATAAAGCCAGTGTTCCTGTGTTATGAACAGTGCTTGTCAAATAATCAGCGTTGGTTCTAACATTCCCATTATTAGTTAAAGCGCCGATAGCTGCTCCAATGGTTAAACTACCATTTGTTTCAACATTGACATTTTGTGAGATTGCAACTTTGTTAGAAACTGTTCCTATAATATTGGTTGTTCCATTACCTGTTATTATTGTGTTTAACGTACCACCATTTAATTTCAATTCTGAATTATTCTCAATTCTGTTATCTGCTGATATTAAACCGGCATTCGTTACTATTATTCCTGAGTTAACTATCTTA
This sequence comes from bacterium, assembly GCA_004558955.1. Lineage (GTDB taxonomy): Bacteria > Cyanobacteriota > Vampirovibrionia > Gastranaerophilales > Gastranaerophilaceae > Zag111. Next base: position 11,399 of record SFZC01000029.1, read on the forward strand.
TCATTTGCTGAAATAACACCGGTATTTGTCAATGTACCGTTATTTTCAATTATATTTTGCGTAATAATACCTGCATTTGCAGAAGTCCCTGATAGTAGTAAATTTCCGTTTCCATTTATTTCGGCACCTGAATTGTTTGTTAATGCGTTGATAGTTGCATTGTTTTTGTTTGTTATACTTCCGTTATTATTTGCCTCTGTTGAAATTGCCAAATTATCTTTTACCGTTAAACTTCCGTTATTAGATAAAGTACTTTGTGTTAAAGAAGAAATCTGAGCATTTGCGGAATTTTCAATAACAGTAGCCCCTGTTCCTGATATATTTGTTGCAGTTGTTTCCCCTTTCAGGTTTAAGTGTCCTGCGTTAACTATATTTCCTTCTATCTTTGCATTATCTATTGTAGTTTGCGCATTTGAGCTTGTTGCATTTAAAATTGTCCCGTTAGCTGTAACTTTCACATTTTGAATTGTCAATTTATTAGCATCTGCAATAGTAATTCCTTGGTAGTTACCCATATTTATCGTAGAAATATTCTCACCATTTTTGACTCCGGCAATAGTCAAATTATCAGCTAAAGTTCCTAAATTTAAAGTTACATCATAAATTGCGTTAGCATCTGTTGTTGTAAAAGATTTATCCACAGCTCCGGATACTACATTTTGTACAATTAACGCAAGAGTATCCAGATTATCTGTATATTCAATTTGTCCTACATTTGTCTTTTGTATTTCATATTGTATTGAGTCAATAACAGAAGAGCCTGAAGATTTCACTCCTGTAATTTTCTCGCTGTATGTATCTTCTCTTGTCCAACCACCAAACTTATCAGCCCAGTTAATATTTGCAGTCAGATTTTTTGTTCCTGTTTCTGTTTTTGTTTTTGTTCCGGTCTGTTCTGCTAAAGATATTCCAACTCCACCGCTTGTTATTTGGATTGTTTTGGTTTCATATATGCCTGCAGTAGATGTCGCATCTAATGTTAGTGCAATAGTACCGGTTCCTGATGTGCTTTGGAAAGTATCTGCTTTTGAATTTGCCCAATCAACATCTATTGTTGCTTTACCGTCACCCGTAATTGAATTAATTATGTAATTAGTGTAATTTCCGTCAACTGTTGAAATTGATTTGTTGTTTAATGCTAAAGTGCCGAAAATACTTGCATCTTTACCTAATGTCAAGATATCCCCGTTTATTATCGTTGCACCGTCCCCCTCAATTTTTGAATTTAAAGTCCCATCACTCAGGTAAAGGTTGTTTTCATTATCAAGTGTTAGTGCAATATTAGATGCCCCGATATACAAATCGCCATTATTAGTTGCCGTTCCCGTTCCGTCAATTATTCCGTCAACAATATTCTTGTTGTTAAAATTTAAAATCCCATCATTATTAGTTATGACAGAATTTGTACCTCTTAAATTTACATTTGATATATTTAGGGTTGAATCGGAATTTAATATAAAACCATTATTATTATCCAAACCGATGACAGATAATTTATTATTTGTGCTATCTGCGACACCATTAATTGTTAATTCATTTACAACTATTCCAATGTCTGTAATTGCACCATATACATCATTTGCCGTAATAAAATTAAAGACTTTTCTATTTGCATTAAGGTTGCTCAATTCATGCAAACTATCCAATAACTCCTGTTCTTTTACGGCAATCGGTACTTTTTGCATATCTTCATATTTAAAGCCGATAGATTTATTATCACTTAAAACCGACAAATTACCTTTGATTACAAAATCTTTAACCGATTCATAAAATCTGTCATTAAAGTTAACTTCCGTAGTTATTTCATCTTTAACTGTTTCAGTCACTTGTCCAAAATTGTATAACTGATTAGTAATTGCTTCACTTAAACTTAGTGTAAGGGCAGATGTATTCGGATATAAAATTTGGACTTTAAAGTCTTTATTTTGAGGTTTAATCCCGTTTAAAAAGTTTATCGAACCAATCTTAACGACACCGGTTGAATTTTCACCTGTGGTTATTGTATCGGATTGTTTATTAAAAGCATCAACATCAATATTATATGACATATTTGTATCAGACGTTAATGTTTTGATATTATAATTATCAATGGCAGAATTTTGAAGATTTATCGTTCCTTTAAGTGCAGATAAATTTGCGTTTGCAAAAGTGTTTGTATTAAAAGTTAAAGTTGTTAATGCATCATTCAAAGTTGCATTAGCTTTATCAACAGTTCCATCAACACTAACATTATTTCCTAAAAAATTCAAATTATACGAATTTGTTTCTGATACAATATTTCCTTTTAGTTGGGCATTATTAAGGTTAATAGTATTATTTGTTGCACTCTTTACCTGAATTACAGGATTTTTAGACGTAGAATCTGTTAAAGTGGCATCATTTATATTGATAGTTGTATTGCCATTTGTCAGCTCAAATCCTGTTTTCCCTGCCAAATCTATGACTGATACGCTTGAATCGTTAGAATAACCGTTAATCGAAAGTACTCCGGCTTTTGTTTCACCTAAATTATCTAATAAAGTATGTGTTCCTGCAGTATCAAATACAAATTGTCTTTCATCACTTGTTTCTTTTTGATTAATAAGTTGCAAAGCATCATAAAATCCATCTTTCAAGAACATAATACTGTCATGGGTTGTCACTGTAGTAGCTAAAGAAATTCCGGCTTCTTGTTTTAAATAACTTTTTGAAGAAGATACAGTATTGTCTATCTCTTTAACATTCTCAACAACATTTAATACACCGTCAGCGATTTTAAGCTGCAAATTATCATTTCCTGCTGTATTCTTTAAAATTTGTATAATTAAGCTATCTGCTTTCGTAGAACCCATAATATTAAAGTTATTTAGTAAAACAGTTCCTTTAGAGCCGGCATCTTTTGTCGTAATAGTATCTGCAGTTCCATTAGTTAAATCAACATCAATATTCCACTTCGCAATATTTGACGTTTCGGCTTCTGTATTCAGACTGTTAAAAGTATAATTTTTTATTGCTCCGTCAACCAAACTGATTGAAACTTTTCCGGCTTGAACATCCGCATTCTTAATATCATTATAAAGTCCGACAACTCCAGAGTTGTCACCTGTTATAAGAACTATGTAGTGTTTTGTTGTTTCCTTGCCTGCTTCATCGGTTGTTGTCAAAACAGCACCATCAATATTATCGTACAAACTGATAACACCTTTGTTAGTTGCGTTAAGAGTCAATGTTGCATAAGCATTATCAACATATATGGCATTGTCATTTTTGTTGTTTCCAATTTGGACATAATTACCTTTGAATAAGGTATTTTGGCTGTTATCCGCAACCACTGAAGTGTTCATTTTTGTATAAATAGCACCACCCAGTGCACTTGAGCCTCTGTTAACAGAAATGTAGTTATCTAAAAAGTTCCCCGAAATCAACAAGCCGTTGGTTCCTGTATTATATATAGCTCCACCGTGAGCGGTTACGGTATCTAAATTATCTTGAGCAATATGGTTTCCAATAAAATTACCATTTATTGTTGATATTTTCCCATTGTTATATACAGCTCCGCCGAAGGCTTCCGAATTATTTACAACAATATAGTTATTATTGAAATTGCCGACAACAGAAGTTATTTCAGATGATACACTGTTTTCGACAAAGTTTGCAATTGCACCGCCATACTGGTCTGAATAATTACTGTTAAAATCCGCATCAATAGAGTTGATTGTTCCGCCTTTATTTGCTATAGCACCACCCACAACTTTACCTGTTGCCCAACTGTTAGTTGTATGGTTTGATGTAAATTCGCCGCTGATAGAATTTATATTTCCTTGATTGAATATTGCACCACCTGATGAACCTGCCTTATTAGCAGTGAATATACCGTTTATTGTATTTGCATTATTTGTACTTGAATTAGAAATCACACCACCTGATGATGCAGCAATATTATCGATAAAGTTACCATTATCTATTGTTATTTGAGAATTTGGATTTATTGCTTTAATAACCGAACCACTATCACTTTTCGCAGATATTATTTGAACATTTTGTAATGTTAAAGCGGATTCTTTTCTTAAATCAAATAATGCTTTATTATTTGCATCTAAAACAGAAGAAATATTAGACTGCCCAATAACTGATAATTTTCCGGCACTTGTCGTATTCAATGTTTCATTTATTTTATATTGTTGATTTTCAGCTATATGAAACTCTTTTTCTGTACTTGTTTCCAACCCAAGCCATAAAGCAAAAGTATCACCCAAAATTTCTTTTTTAACTTCACTATCCCATTCCAATTTTTCAATTTGCAGTTTTATAGAATCATTTAATGTTTGAGTTGTTGCTAAATCCACACTGGAAAATAAATTTCCCGTATAAATACTTTTGTAATATTTATCAGAAGCATTAGTTATAGGATTAATAGTTTCGTTGATTGCAGTTGAAATAACATTATGCTGAGCTTGTTGTAAGTTATCTCCTAATTTAAGTTGAAGTGTTCCTCCGGAATTGTTGAATAATATCTGTTTTACATAGGTTCCGTTATAATAGCTATCACCACCATCTGTTTTATCTGCAATAAAATGAATATCCGACAAAGTTACAAATCCGGAAGATGAATTAGTGGTAATTGTATCCGCTTGTATATTATTCTGCACCTTATCTAATTTAAAATCAATAAGATAATTCGTATCAGTAGAATTTAAAGATAAAAATTCGTAATTATGATACTTTGAATCCGCAAAATCAATATCAACATCTTTAGTTGTTATGTTTGCGTTTTTAATGTCGTTGTAAAGTTTTAATGTCCCGCCATATTCACTTTCTATATTGACATTATACCCTGCTTTCCCGTCAATATAGTCGTCAATTTGAATTGTTTTTCCGCTTTTGGGTTTTAAATTTAAAGTTGCTGTGTCACTGTCAATATAAATAGCATTGTAATTTCTATCCCCAATGTTAAGCAAAGTATAGTTACCGCTAAATAATGTGCCGTTTTTACCTGAAGTTATCGTTAAATCTTTTGTTGAATAAATAGCACCACCCAAAGTTAAATTAGCATTAGTTCCTTCTGAAAATACATAATTATCTTTAAAAGTTCCGGAAATTTCATCTATTATACCTGAATTATAAATTGCACCGCCGTATGCTTTACCGTTCTTTGTATTAATAAAGTTTCCGATAAAATCACCCGAAATTGATTTAATATAACCATCTTTCTTTGCTTCTATTCCGCCGGTTTGTGTGTTTGCAATTGCTCCGCCAAAAGAATTATTTAGCAGTAATGTTGAATTTTCTACCGCAGATGATGATGTATTTGTATTAAGTAAATAATTGTTAGTAAAAGTACCGTCTATTGAATTTATTGTACCTGCCGCATTCAAAATTGCCCCGCCGGTTTGAATTGCATAATTAGATTGAAAATCCCCCGAAATTTTGTTGATTTCAGCTGTGGAATTAGCTTCTCTATTTGTAATTGCACCGCCAAAATTATATGAATAGTTTTCAATAAAAGTTCCGCTTATATTATCTATATAAGTTGGTAAGTTGGCATAATATCCGTATTGAGTGATTGCTCCACCAATAGAAGTATTAAGTCCTTTTGCCCTAACAAAATTCCCTTTGAAATAGCAATTTTCAATATTCCCATAGTTTACTCCCGCCCAAATTGCTCCACCTTCTTGAGCCGAGGAATTATTTATAAAAACAGAATCTTTTATATAAAAATCAATAGTTTGAATCCCAATAACACCGCCATCTACAGGTGAGAAGTTATTTGAAAACACAGAATTTTCAATTACAACTTTAGCATCATCATAATGAGTAACTGCACCGGGATAACTTTGAGTTGTAATAGGACCACCCCAATAACCGGTTGCATAATTATTGTTAAAACTTGAAATAATATTATAATCTTTGTCAACCTGACCAACATTTTTTATTGTTAAATTTGTTTTGGTGTCTAAAAGCAGAGCAAAATTTCTGGAACTTGATATACCGTGTAAATTGCCGTCAATATTAATATTTTTACTTTTAATTGATAAATTCCCAATCCCTGACATATCAATATTATTAGAAAGCACTATCGTATCGGATGCAGTTGCCGAATTTATTGCGGCTTTTAATTCCGTTGAGTTTGTTACTGGAATATTACTTGCAAAGGCCTCATTATTAGCTGTCAAGCAAGCTAATACCATTAATATTGTTATTAATTTATACTTTCTCAACTTCTTGTTTTTCCTACAAGTTCACTTATTGAAGACATTATAATTCCCCCATTTATTAAGTATACTTAATAAGGGGTTTTATAAAA
>SFZC01000133.1 GCA_004558955.1 bacterium
CACCAGCCTGGATGCCTGGCAATATCCTCATCTTTTCAATATGGACTCCTTGTCGATTTCGATGCCGACGGTCAACTTGCCTTCGGCAGGTTTAGTGTTCACGGTCAATGTGATGAAATCGTTAGGCTCGACGGTGATAGTCTTCCGGAAAGCCTTCACCTTAATGTTGCCGTTCTCGTCAGGGGTAGCATTCACCTGGCTCTTGTCCTGGAAGAGTGTGAATGTGAGAGTGCCGGCAGGGATAAATCCTTCTTTGGCAGCATCGTTCTTAGTGTAGGAGAGTGTGCCTTTCGCACCTTCCTTGTCGGTAGCAAGTGTGATGAGAAAATCAGGATAATCCTTCAGAAACCTTTCCATCTTGCGAACTTCAGGAGGATAATTAGAATACCAGTAAGCGCGTTTATCATCTCTTACCATGTTCACAGCAGATTCAAAAATAGAAGCCATAATATTTCTCCTTTTATTTGTTCAATTTATTTTAATTTAAATTAATTTATCCTGAATTGTTTCATATTTTTTCGTATTTTTTCGTATTTTTTCGTATTTATTTCATACTCAAAATTATACTGGGAAATATATTATTATCGTTTATAAAACGCTCATATTTCATTTCCGAATCTCAGCAGTATGTTTATACTCCTAAGACCTTAAAGCGCTGTCTTGAACGATTCTATAATACTACAGATAAGGTTCTGACCAACATTTGAACTACTGTATCAGTGGAACACACAGAATGATACAATCAGAATGAAATTCAATCTCTCTCAAATTTCTTCTTAGCCCCACCACTAATCAGATACTTGTCTACAGCATCACTTAAACCTTTAGCACATTCATTACATAATGTAGGTACATCTTCTTTAACTTCTCTATGATAAGAAGCCACAGAAGTAAGATAAGCTAAATTAACTCTAAATGGATTAGTATTTGAGATAGGCTTTCCACATCGAGTACAAAGAGGATATTGCTTAGAAGTTGAAGATTTCCTGCCTTTTGTAGCGTTTGTGTTTTCTACATTATTTTCTTCTACATTGTCTTCTGTAGTATCCACAGCATTTTCCAAAGTATCATTTTCCCCCAAAGTGTCATTTTCTAAAGTGTCATTTTGACACTTTGGAGCGTTATGCTGGTCATCAACTAATTTAAACGGTTCTGTTACTTTCTTTTTTGGTCTTCCTCTTGGCATTTTATTCTACCTCATTTAATTTGTTTTTAATATTTGTAGTTTCCATCTAACCAATCTTCAAGAAGCTCTCTCATTCTCTGTGATGGAATGTATAACTTAATTGGCTCACCTTGGCGTATTGCCGAACGGAATAACCATTGAATCAATTCTGATAGAGCATATGTCTCTTGGTCTGGCTCTATTCCCCTGTACAAGAAAAACTGCCTTACAAATGGGTCCATATATACATTAATTAAGTATGCACAACAATGCCTGTCTTGATATTCATTTGTGGCTCTTGCATTACATGAAACAAAACAAGATTCTTTTGAGAACGGCGCTTTCTTTATTTTGTTTTTATATTCTAAAAATGTTGTCCAAATAATATCTTTAGACGAATATACCTTACACATATTATTGAAAAAATTAAAAGTATTTTTCTTTAAAGTTTCAGCGTCATTATTTGAACTTTTCTGAGTATCAATATACCAATTTTTACATAAGGCAGTATTCTTTTCTCCACCTTTGGCGTTTTTGGTAGTTGCGCCAATTAAATTTATCTTTCCCTCAGCAATTTCAATTAGGTCTTTATATTTAGCATATTCAGGTTCTTGTGGTTTAGAATAAACTTGGTCTTTATATTGATAACGTGGCACATTTGTATTTTCGTCTCTTAATCCCACAGGTTCAGTGTGCAAATATTTATAGGGAATATCAAAATATTTATAATAATTCGCCTGATATTGTCCGCTAAACATATAAGTGAGAATAAACACTTTTTCAAAAGACTTGAAAATTTCAACAGGAAAAGCCCACATAATAATATTAGCTGAAAATTCTTCTGGCTTACATCCATTTTTATATGATTGCAATATATCCTCATACTTAGACCCATATAAATATATACAACCATTCTTTATTTTTTCTATTAGTTCAAGTCCCTGTTCTCCCCAAGTTTCTAATAGTTCAGCGTTTGAATACCCTTTTTCAAAGAAATCGGTTTCTTTATTTAAAATGATTTGATTTGTGCTTTCATCTACATGAACATAATTTAATTCAGGATTAAATAAAGTCCAAAGAGTAGCAGAGTTAACAGAATACTTTTGCACAACATCTGCGACTTCATCCATAATCAAGGTGTAATGATAAGCTTCTGCAATTTTAAAATTATTAGGAGTAAACATTGAAAACAGTTTATGAGTACAAACAATATTTTCTCCCTTATCAAATAAATACTGAAATCCTGTCATTTTAGAACCTTTTTCGTTTTTTACATCAGGCGTATGAAAATCTACATTAGGACAGGAAGCAATAATTCTTTCAATTTCTGTTATATATGGAGTAACATACAAGAAACGAGTGTGAACAGGAGCAGTATTTATATATTCAATTGCAGCCTGAGTCTTACCAGAACCACAAATACTATCTGCTACTAATACAGGAGGTAATTCATTCTCCTTTTTATGAACGTGAAAATCCACATATTTTAATTCTTTAGTTTTAAATTCTCTATTCATTCTTAACCTCCTCATACAACTTTTGTTATTTTGCACCGCCGCAAGCAGAAACGATTGCGCCGTTTAATTTTGATTTTTTATTCCTAATTCATTAATTTGATACAATTTATTTTTAAGGAATATATATAATCTTCTTTTAAGAGAAGAGTCCTCTAAAGCCTTATTTTATAAGGGTTTTATTTTCATTTTAAGGATTTTTAATTTTTCCCTTGAGCTATTTTTATCCTTGCTTTTATTCAAATCCAAAAAGGAAAATATTTCAAAATTTTTCCTTAAACACCTTAAGCCCATAGCAGAAGTCATTCTACTCCCACTATAGGCATTATATCATACTATTTCTCTTTTGTCAAGTGTTATTTTTAAAAATCTGAAAAATATTTTTGTTTTTTCTGCGCCACAATACAAATAAGCCCATACCTTTCAGCATGAGCCTATTATATCATATTATTTATTCGTTGTCAAGAGATTTAGCAAATTCTTCCTTAGTTAACACGGGTCTCTTATTCTTGCTATTGTCAGCAACTCGGAATACAATTTGCGCATCTTCAATATTCAGCCCCTTTTCAATGACGGGAGTAATATCAAAATACTCCTTTACTTCATTTGCTGTGAGAAAAGGTTGTGCATCTCCTGCTTTATGATTTTCTTTAATTACTTGGTACAAAGTTTCTTTCGACTTTTCTCCCGCATTATAAATGTCTTCTGAACCTTTATCCCTAAATAAATTAAAAATATTAGCCTTTTCTCCCACTTCAATAAAGCCCTTAATAGGCTTAATACAACATAAAGTAGGAAACTCCTTCTGCTTCTTCAATGCAAGCTGATTTAGCTTGTTCCTCTGCTTATATATGTTCGGCATTTAACTTTCTTTATCTCCTTTAAATAAATAATTTGAGCTTAATTAATACGGAACACCCTTGACCTCAAACCTTTTAATCCTTATTTAAAATTTAGGCTGTTCCTTACCTTCATACCCACTTATGTTAATGGGATATACCGTTGTCAGGGTCTTTGAGCTCTTTCCCTCAAAAATGAAAATGTGTCCTTTATAATAATATGCCTTTGTCGCGTTTGATTTGAAATACACCCTGTTCTTAAGAGCTAAAAACTCTGGATAGGTTAGGTTAAACTTGTCCTTGTAACATCCATTGTAATTCGAAATATTTAATGTGTGGATAGGAAGTCCCTTTGAACGTGCTGCCTTTGTTAAAGTTAAAACCTCTGACTTGTGGGTTATTGATAAACGAGACGAAAAACGAAGCTTTGCGTGTGAAGATATACGAATCGGATTTACTGGCATTGTATGAAACACCTCCATAAAACATAATGTTCATATCATTTAGGATATACATATTATAATGTATAGAAGTGCTTTTGTCAAGAGAGTTTTAGTAATTTTTATAGGGTTTTATGGAAATTTAAGGGATTTTTATGGAAATTTGAGGGTTTACAAGAAACTTGTGAGAAAAAATTTTTTTAACAAGATGCTTGGTGTTGCGCTCTCTTCCTCCCCTAAAAGGAACCAGATTAGACTATATCGGCAACCGATATATCGGGAGACGAGTGTTTCCAGCAGGCTGAGATTTCCATAAACCGACCCACTTATCCACAGAGTTATCCACAATTCACATATTTCTTGTAAATTATCCACAACTTTTCCACATTTTATCCACAGACCATTTACACTAACTTAAAATGTTCCAGCAATTTCTTTTTCATCAATCTGTTTATCTCTAATTTGCCTAAACACATCAACTAAATCTTCCAACACAAGAATAATTCTTTCCACGCCTTTTTGATTATCTCCATTCCACTTGTTAAGACTATCAAGCAAGTCATACATTAAATCCTCAACCTTATTTCTAATTCTGTCATTCTCGTTCTTGCTTTCTTTCTTACAGTATTCGTCAAGCATTCTTCCGACTCTTACACTCAAACATACTAACATACCACCATGTTTATCTCCATCAACTTCATGCTCAATCTTTTCAGCAATCCAGCAACCACCGAACTCTTCAAAAATGTCCTTAACCCACCTGACATTCTCAAAGCCAATGTCTCTCAAAAC
>SFZC01000030.1 GCA_004558955.1 bacterium
GGTCTTAACGACCTCTTTCTTTCCTTTTACTTATTAGCGTATTCGCTATATTCTTTACCAATTTCACGCCATTCCTCTTCCGATACACTATAGGCGTGATTCCAAAATTTCTCGATTGCGTAAGTTTCACGGTCTTCTTTATGTAAAATATGCACAACAACATCGCCGTAATCCAACAAATTCCAACGACTTTTTGAATCATTTTCAACTCTCAACGGGAGTTTACCCAATTTAGTTTTAACATTGTCTTTTACTGTTTCCATCAAGGCTTTTACTTGTGGGGTGGAATCACCCGTAACAATTACAAAATAATCAGCCAAAGACGAAACATTACTGATATTCAGGATTACAATATCCTTACCCAACTTATCATCTAAAAATTGTGCTATCGCACACGCAAACTTATGTGAATCTAATTCCATAATAAACCTTTCTATTCAATAATATCAACTCTGTGTTGGTGTCTTCCGCCCAAAAATTCAGTATCAAGCCAAGTATCAACGATTTCCAATGCCATTGTTTCTCCAATCAAACGTTGCCCCATGCATAATACGTTTGAATTGTTGTGCTGTCTTGATAGTCTTGCAGAAGTCGTTTCTGAGCATAATGCCGCTCTTATTCCTTTTGTTTTATTGGCAACAATAGACATTCCAATGCCGGAACCGCAAATCAAAATACCCTTTTGAGCATTGTTTTCGGTAATCGCCGCCGTTACTTTTCTTGCGATTTCAGGATAATCATAAGAAGTCTTTGAGTAGGTTCCGACATCAATTACTTCAATATTTTTTTTCTTTAAATGTTCGCTAATCAAATTTTTATATTCAAAACCGCCATGGTCTGAACCGATTGCAATAACTAAATTTCCCATTATTTTCCTCTTTATTTTGACTATATTTCAATGATACAATTTATTTTCTTAAATGTAAATAAATTTACAAAAAAGAAAGAGGCTTTCGCCTCTTTTGTAATGGAGTTTAACGTTATCACAATTGTTTTATTAAGAACTGCTGACCATTTGCATTGCTTGTTGCAACAATTCTTTGTTAGAGGAAATGAGTTTGTTAACCACTTCCATCTGTAATTTTGCCATTTTATAGTAAGAAATATTACCTTTAAAATCCGCATTTGAAAGTTCTAACAGCCCTGAACGAATTTCACCGCAACCAAGAACAGGTTTTCCTGATTCTTCGGTTTCCAAGAACATTCCGTCTTTGTACTCGTACAAACCTGCGGCATTATGGAAATTTCTTGTCGTAATTCTATACAACGGAACAACTTTTTTACCGTTTTCGGCTTTACCGACAATAGTTCCGTCTTTTTGAATTTCATACTCGTCATATTTGCCCAAATATTTACCGTTATTTGGGTCAATCCACATTTTGATATTGGTAGTCGGAATATCTAACGCACCGCCCTTCAATGCCGTTTCTTGGTACAAATCGGCACTAATAGGTTTTGTTCCTTGCATTATTTCACCTTTATCATTAAGGATATACCCTTGTACGGTATTGCCGTTTGATGCTTTGTAAACACCTTCTCCGTCAAAAGTAAATTCACCCAATCTTGTGTAAACACTCTTTCCGTCAGGAGTTTTTGTTAAGAAAAAGCCTTTTCCTTCTAAGAATACGTTATCATTAGAAGTTCCCGGAGTAGATTTACCTTGGCTCATTTTCTTGCTGTAATCATCATTTATCGCACCGCCCAAGAAGGTTTTAAAACTAACTTGTTTTTCCTTGAACCCCGGAGTATAGACGTTTGTCATGTTATCGGCAATAACATCCATCCAGTTTATCGTTGCATATTGAGTATTAATTGCTGTGATAAAAGCATCATTCATCTTTTGTTAAACTCTCCTTTTATTATTGTTGCTGTTGTTGTCTGTTTCGTTGATTTTCTCGTTGTTGTTTACCGCCACGGTTTGAATAGCTCAAATCGGAATACGGCAAATCATTTTCGTTAAATGTATTTTTCAAGGTTTCAATATTGTTTCTCAAATATTGTTCTACCGCCTTGTCACCCGGAATAAAGTTCGCAGCCAAAGCACCGTCCTTACCGACTCTCAAAACAACTGAAACATCTTGGTCAAAATCAATTCTTACAGGTTGATTTTTCTCACGAGATTCAGTCAAAGCATCTAACAAAGCCTGCGAAACCTTCACATTTTGTTGAACTTCTTTAACATCAGCACCTTGTTGTGTCATTTCTATTGCTTGAGCCGTAATATTTTGCATTGAAACATCGTTGTTTTGAGTTAAATTCACAAAAAATTCAGCATCGGATTGTGTCATTGAAATACTGTTAGTTGAGTTATTCAACTTCATTGTACCGACAGCATGAGTAGCCTTAACCCCCGCAATATTATGTGCAAGTGTTGAAGTATTTATCATTTGTTGAATATCATTAGATAATTCATTGTTGTTAATATCAAAACTTGATAAAGCATTGTTAAAAATCACGTTTCCGTTCAACATACTGTTTTCATCGGCAACCAAAGAATCAGTATTGAAGTTATTATCAGTAGCCTGTAGTTGAGAAGTATCTGTCGGCACTTGCAAATCATTATCAAGTTCTTTACTGATTGAATCCAATTCATTCTCACGTTTTTTATCTGCTTTTACGTCAGATTTCTTAGTGAGGGAATTTTCGAGTTTATTTTTATTTAAATTTGCTTGTGCAAATTGAATCTGCTGAGCCTGTTGTTCTTGTTGAAGATTATTATCAGTACCTAAGAAATTCTTCTTATCTAAAATTTGTTGATTTTTGATAAGTTCAATGTTATTTTTTTCAATATCTTTTAACAAGTTTTCTTTGTTATCAACGACAGGATTTGTCTCTTTTTTATTATTTACCGCTGATTTATCATCAACTTTGGTATCTTTTGTGTTTTCAACCTTTGTTGTTTCTTCCGATTTTTGAATTGTTTCTTTAGTTTCTTTTACGTCTTTAGACTCTACTTTTGTATCATTTTCTTTCTTTTCGGTTGTTGAAACCTTATCCATTTCATTTTTAAACGAAGAATCAGAAGTCTTTTTTGAACTTTCAGTACTTGAAGACTTTGACACTTGAGATGTAGCTGATGAACTGCTTACTGATGATACTGTTGAATTTACGCTCATAATTATTACCTTCTACTTATTGTTATTCAATTCTTCTTCTGCCGCTTGCTCTTGAATTCTTTTGAAAAATCTTGTGACACCCAACTCGGAAAATTGCTTCAATTCTGCTGCTTTTTCTTCTGCCAAGTATTGCTCTTTGTTTTTTTCTTTATGTTTTTCAAGAACCTTTACGGCTTGTTCACATTTTACGAGTTTTTGAACTTCCTCATCGAGTTTTTTCTGTAATTCTTGTCGTCTTGCCTCGAGCTCTTCAGCCTTCTGCCAAAGATGTTCCAAAAACTTGTCGTAAGTATCGTACATCATCGGGTCGGCCGACCGCATACCTTGTTTTGTATCAAGTATGTCTTGATTATTTTTTCTTATGTCATTCTCGGCTTGATTAACCGCTTGTTGAGCCTTTTGAACTCTTGTTCTCTGTTCTTCTTTTTGGTTTATTCTAAAATCCAAAACTTTCTGTAATCTGTACCTGAATGGCATGGTTTTCTACTCTCTTTATTGCATTATCCTTTATTTTTCAAGAGTAATAAACATCTAAACGTATGATATTGTTATAATGATGATTTTTCAAAAGTCAAAAAAAAGTGAGAACTTTAATTTTATCCCCACTTTTTAGTTTTATTTTTTATTTTTAATCTTAATTATTCCTGTTCCGGAGTCGGTTCTGAGCCTTGCTCATGAATTGATAAAGAAATTCTCTTATCGGCAGGATTAAATTTTACGACGTAAGTGTCAATTTTATCACCGACTTTTACTATATTGCCTGTTTCGTTTTGAAAATCAACAACTTCGTTATGTGGCAACAAGGCTTCAACCCCAGGTAGCACTTCGATAAATGCACCAAAATGTTTCAATCTTGTAACCGTACCTTGAACTTTGTCACCTTCTTTAATCTTTTCAGCGGCTTCAATCCACGGATCAGGTTCAAGGTTTTTCAGACTCAAAGAAACTCTTTGTTTATCATAATCGATAGAAATAACTTCAACATCAATTTTTTCGCCGACTTTCAAAATATCTGTCGGGTGGTCAATCCAACGCCAAGAAAGTTGAGATAGAGGAAGTAAACCGTCCAAACCTCCGATATCAATGAACGCACCGAAATCGGTAATTCTGACGACTTCACCTTTAACAACTTGTCCAGGTTCGATTTGTGAGAAAATATTTTTTCTTGCTTCTTCAACAGTATCTTCATAAACCTTTTTATTAGACAAAATGAAATTATTTTGTTGAACGTCAAGTGTCAAAATTTTCAATTCTAATTTTGAACCGACTTCAAGTTCAGATTCTCTTGCTCTTAATTGAGAAGTCGGGATAAAACCTCTGATACCTGAAACATCAACTAATACGCCACCTTTAACAACGTTAACAATAGTTCCGAGTATAACTTCATCCTTCGCTTTAACTTTTTCAAGTTCTTTCCAAGCATAAGCATTATCAACTTTCTTTTTAGATAGTAAAAATTTACCGTCTTCATCCTCTTCTCTGATGATTAAAAATTCACACTCCTGACCTTTTTTGAAAACATTTTCGGGTTGCTCGCCTTTGTCAACGGCTTCGTAAGTCGGAACAAGAGCCATCGCCTTTGCACCGATATCAACTAAAACACCTTGTGCATCAAATCCGCAAATAATACCTTTAACCAAATCTCCTTTTTGAAATTTGTAATCATACTGTTCTAACAGTTTTTCAAAATCTAACTCTTTTGATGTCATATTCACTCCATTATCTATTACTTAACTGTAACTTACTATAAGCATAGCAAATTTCACCAATCTTGTAAAGGTTTTGTAATATATCTTAACTTTGCTTAAAAGTTTAAAGCATAATATTAACCACAATTTCGACAAATAAATAAAAAGCGGACAATACGAAAATTTGCATATTGTTCCGCTTTTTGTGAAGTTAATTTACATAAATTTACGCTTTTAACGATTTAATCAATTCGTTGATTGCAGCTTCTTGAACCAAAATTTCTTCAATTCGCTCCTTAGTTTGCTTAATAATTTCAGGTTTAGCATTAGCAGCGAACTTGGGATTGTTCATTCTGCCTTCTAACGATTTTCTTTCATTTTGAAGTTTTCCGAGTTTCTTTTCCTGTCTTGCAATTTCTTCATTGAAATCAATCAGATTTTCAAGCGGAATTATAATCTTAGAAGCAGAAACAACGGCTGTTGCAGACTTTTTAGCAACAGGAACGCTGTCATCAGCGTAAGAAATTTCCTCAACCTTTGCCATACGTCTGATATAGCTTTCAATTGCTTCAAAAATAGGTTTTTCATCTTTAGATGCTCTAATTTCAATATCAAAATTCAAAGATAACGGAATATTGAAGCTTTGTCTTACGTTACGCAAAGATTTGATTGTTTCAAATACAAGTTCCATTTCCTTAGACTCAGTAGGATATGCCAATTTTTCGTCATAAACAGGATATGGTGCAAGCATAATTGCTTTTATATCAGTTTCTTTCGGAATTAACTGCCATACACGTTCCGTGATATGCGGCATAATCGGGTGAAGTAATCTCAATGACATATCAAGAACATATCTCAAAACTCGTTGAGTATTCATTTTCAAAGACTCGTCTTGAAGTTGAATTTTTGCGATTTCAACATACCAATCACAATATGAATTCCAGAAGAAATCATACAAAATGTGAGCAGTTTCACCGATTCGGTAGTTTTCAATATTTGAATTAACTTCTTTTGCAACAGTGTTAAGTTTATCCAAAATCCACTTATCTGCAATAGTTAAATTATCAAAATCAATATCCTTATTATCAACACCGTCAAGGTTCATAAGTACAAATCTTGAAGCATTCCAAATTTTATTGGCAAAGTTTCTGCCGTATTCAAAACGTTCGTCACTGATTTTGATATCCTGACCGCCGTAAGTACACAAAGATGTCATTGTAAATCTCAACGCATCACAACCATACTTGTCAATAATAACAACAGGGTCGATTGTGTTACCTTTTGATTTTGACATTTTTTGACCTTTTTCATCACGAATCAAACCGTGAATATAAACGGTTGAAAACGGGGCTTTTCCCGTAAATTCCAAGCCCATTGTAATCATTCTGGCAACCCAGAAGAAAATAATATCAAAACCTGTTACCAAAGTGGTTGTAGGATAGAATTTTTTGAAATCTTCACTTTCGGTATTTGGCCAACCCATAGTTGAGAACGGCCACAAACCAGATGAAAACCAAGTATCCAACACGTCTGTTTCCTGTTCCCAAACATTAGGATCAGGATTTTCTTTAGCGACAATCATTTCACCTGTTTGTTTGTTGTGATAAGCAGGAATTTGGTGTCCCCACCATAATTGACGAGAAATACACCAATCACGGATATTTTCCATCCAGCCTAAATAGTTCTTTTCCCAACGTTCAGGAATAAATTTAATTCTGCCGTCTTTAACTGCTTTGATTGCTTCTTCTGCCAAAGGTTTCATTTTTACAAACCATTGTTCTGAAAGCAACGGTTCGATAGTTGTTCCGCAACGTTGGCATTTACCCACATTATGTTCGTGGTCTTTAACTCTCAATAAAGAGTGATTATCTTCAAGCATTTTGATAATTTGTTTACGAGCTTCATATCTGTCTAAACCGTGCAAGTTCGAAGGAACTTCGCCGCATGCTTTCATTTTACCTTCGCCGTCAATTACCCAAATTGGCTTGAAGTTATGACGTTTACCGACTTCAAAGTCGTTAGGGTCATGTGCCGGAGTAATCTTAACAGCACCCGTACCAAAGTTTTTGTCAACATATTCGTCGGCAATGATAGGAATTTCACGACCTGTCAAAGGAATAACAACTGTTTTTCCTACCAATTCCGAATATTTTTGGTCAGACGGGTGAACTGCAATCGCAACATCACCGAAAATTGTCTCAGGTCTTGTTGTAGCAACAATAATCGCACCTGCTTCACCTTTTAACGGGTAAGAAATTTCCCACAAATGTCCTTGTTCTGTTTCATATTCGGTTTCCACATCTGAAATAGCAGATTGACAACGAGGACACCAGTTTACAATATATGCACCTTTGTAAATCAAACCTTTTTCGTACAATTTAACGAAAACTTCTTTTACAGCATCGGAACAACCTTTATCAAAAGTAAATCTTTCTCTTGAACGGTCAAAAGAAGCACCTAAACGTTTACATTGGTCTAAAATTCTTGATTTGTGAGCATTTGCCCATTCCCAAGTCTTTTCCAAGAATTTGTCACGACCCAAATCGTGCCTTGACAAACCTTGTTCTCTCAATTTCTTTTCTACAACGTTTTGAGTAGCAATGCCTGCATGGTCGGTTCCCGGAACCCAAAGAGTTTCATAACCGCTCATTCTGTGGTAACGAACCAAGATATCCTGCAAAGTTTCATCAAGAGCATGCCCCATGTGCAAAACTCCGGTTACGTTTGGAGGCGGAATTACTATTGAATACGGTTTTTTAGGACTTTTAGCATCAGCCTTAAAAAATCCGTTATCTTCCCAGAACTTGTAAATATCTTCTTCAGTTTCTTTCGCATTATAAACTGTAGGTAAATCTTCTAATTTAATGGTCATATTCTTCCCCTTCTTTAAATACTTATAAAAATAGGTTATCACAAAATAAACAGTTTTTTCACTTATGTAACAAAATTAAAACAGAATATATTAACTTTTGTTATATAAAAAGTGTAAAAAATTTGATTTAACAAATGCTTTGAACTACACTGTGCTAAAAAGGAGTGCCGGGTTGGAATTAAAAGACTTACCGGCTTAGAAAATAAATTAAGGAGAAAAAAGAAATGACACCAAAAAGATTTTTGTTCACTTCCGAATCAGTTACGGAAGGTCACCCCGACAAAGTTTGCGATCAGATTTCTGATGCAATTTTAGACGAGTTTTTGACAAAAGACAGACAATCAAGAGTTGCGGCAGAAACAACCGTAACTACAGGTATGGCACTTGTTTGCGGCGAAATTACCGCTGATTGTTATGTAGATATTCCTCAAGTTGTTAGAAATACTATCAGAAATATCGGTTATACTGGTTCTAACGCAGGCGGTTTTGACGCTAACACCTGTGCGGTATTGACAAGTATTGACGAACAATCTACAGACATCGGAAACGGTGTAAACAAAGCGTTTGAATCAAGAGAATTCAATGCTGACACTTCAGTCACCGAAACAGAAGAAATCGGTGCGGGCGACCAAGGTATTATGTTTGGTTATGCTTGTAACGAAACTCCTGAACTTATGCCGTTACCAATCAGTTTAGCACATAAATTATCATACAGATTAACTCAAATCAGAAAGCAAGGTTTGGTTGATTACTTAAGACCTGATGGAAAATCTCAAGTTACCGTTGAATACGTTGACGGTAAACCATCAAGAATCCACACTGTATTGCTTTCAACTCAACATAATCCTGAAATTAACGGAATTTCAGATAACAAAAAAGTTCAAGAAATTATCAAAAATGATTTGAAAAATCTTGTTATTGACGAAGTTTTCTCTCACGAAAACATCAAACTTGATGACGACACAATTATTTTAATCAACCCTTCAGGAAGATTTGTAATTGGTGGTCCTCAAGGCGATTCCGGCTTAACCGGAAGAAAAATTATCGTTGATACCTACGGCGGTTACTCAAGACACGGTGGCGGTGCTTTCTCAGGAAAAGATCCGACAAAAGTTGACAGGTCAGCTGCTTATGCGGCAAGATATGTTGCTAAAAACATTGTAGCAGCAGGGCTTGCAGAAAAATGTGAAATCGAATTGGCTTATGCTATCGGTGTTGCAGAACCTGTTTCAATCATGGTTGATTCTTTCGGTACAGGTAAAATTTCAGATGATGAAATTTCTGACTTGGTTGCTAAAAACTTTGACCTTAGACCGGCTGCAATCATCAAACAATTTGATTTGAGAAACTTGCCTGCTAAAAATGGCGGTAAATTCTATCAATTATTAGCATCATACGGTCACATGGGACGTACTGACATTGATGTTCCTTGGGAAGTAACAGACAAGGCGGATTTGCTAAAAAACAGCGTTTGCTCTTGCGGTTGTAAGTGCTAAGTTAATATAAACATTCTAAAAAGGCGTTTGCGTTTTGCAAACGTCTTTTTATTTGAAAATATTACAAATATTTAATAATCGGTTAAACAAAAATCCTCGTGATAAAATCAAAATTATGAGCAGAAAATCAATAAAATGGCTATTATGTAACCTTATTATAGTGGGTAATTTTTTGGGAATGCTTGATTCCAGTACGGTAAATCTTGCATTATATCCGATTTCTCAAGGTTTACATATTACAATATCTCAAGTTCAATGGGTAATTATTTCCTATATGCTTGTTTTGACTGTTTTATTACCGTTTTTCGGAAAATTGGGTGATATTTTTCCTAAAAATAAGATTTATGCAGTCGGATTTTCGGTTTTCGCTCTCGGTGCGTTTTTAAGTTCAACTACAAACTGTTTTTATTTGCTAATTTTATACAGATGTATAGAGGCAATGGGAGCCTCAGTAATGATTGCGAATGGTCCTGCAGCCATTGCAACACTGTTCAAAGGCTCTGAACGAGGAAAAGCACTCGGAATAAATGCCTGTATCGTTGCCGTTGGCGGTATGAGCGGTCCTGCCATAGGCGGATTTTTAATCCATTTATTTAACTGGCATGCAATATTTTTACCTTCTGTTCCGATTGCTATTCTGGGAGCAATAATTTCATACAAAATGCTACCGTCTTACGTTACAAAAAAGAAATTTAAATTTGATTATAAAGGATTTATCTATTTCACAACAGGTTTATTTGCTTTATTATTAGCGATTTCGGAAGGTCACACTTGGGGCTGGAAGTCTGTGCGAATAATTATTTTAGGCATTATAACCCTAATTTTTGGAGCATTGTTTTATTTTCGTGACAAAAAAATCAATTATCCGTTGATTAACTTTAAAATGTTTAAAATAAGGACTTTTACCTTTGGCAACATTGCCGTAATGACTTCATATATGTGCATGTTCACAAATGGCGTTTTATTGCCGATATTTTTACAGGAAATCAATCATCTGAATGCCTTCGTTACAGGTTTATTGATTTTGCCGTATTCTATCGCTTCATCTGCAGTCGCACCTTTTGCGGGAAGTTATGCGGGGAAACACGGAAGCAGATTGCTTACAATACTTGGACCTTCTATATACATAATCGCACTGATTATTTTCACCACATTTAACACTTCAACTCCAAAATGGGAAGTCGTTTTAGCCTCAATAATTATGGGTATCGGTAACGGCTGTTTCCAATCACCGTCAAATAACGCAATTATCACTTCTGTTAGAAAAGATGAGCTGGGTATCGCCAGCGGAATATTATCATTATCTAGGAATTTGGGAAACATTCTCGGAGTTGCACTGACTATTACCATGTTTGACAGTTTCAGAAATATTTTCAGAAATGGCGGAATTGAATACACTAAAGCCTTTTTAGATTCTTACCATTTGACAATGGGCTTCGGTATTATTTTCGGAATTACCTGTTTTACATGTTCTCTTATTGCTTACACACCTGAAAAAAGCAGCCGATAGCAAAATTTCTTTTTATGGGGTTTATAATAACCTAAAAAAGGAGTTTTAATGAGAATAATAAGGAAAAATATAAATACTGTTAATGCTTTTTCAAAATTAGAAAAACAAATTACAAATTCTGCAAAACAACGAAAAGCGATTGACCCGTCAGAATTTTCCGCAAAACTTCACGATATTGGAGAAACTTATGTTTCAAGTAACAACTTGACAAATTTTAACCGTATCAGTTCAAGACTTGCCGAAAATTTGGTTAGCATTGGCGAAGGTAGCCTTGCAGGTGCTGTTTATAGCCTGTTAATAAAATTAAATCAGAAAAATACTGAAGCAATTGAAAAATTTGCCACAAACGCACTAGCGATTGCAAAACGTTTTCATGATCCGGTTCACATTATGGCAAGGGCGAATGATTTAAAAGAAATATACAAGGTAACCCAACCAAACAGTGATAAACATTTGAAAACCTTACAGACAGAAAAAAGAGCACTTAAAGAAATTTGCGAAAATTATACAAAAGTTCAAGGCAGATTTCACACAATAAAACGTGCAATGAAACCTGTTGAAGGGTATGAGTTAAAATTGGCGGCAATCAGATATGAGATTGCACAAATCCTTAAAGACAGTAACAAACAACTTGCAATGGAAGAATTAGAGAAGGCTGATGCAATTATGCAAAAACATGACAAGGGCGGCCTTTATAAAAAAATTCAAAGATTATTAGAAGAACTTAAAAAATGATAAAATAATATTGAAATATAAAATATTCTGTTTTATGATATAAGTGTAAAAATTACACTAAACAAATTACGATTGGTAGGGAATGTATGACATGTAACGAAAATATAAGAAACATTGCGATTATCGCACACGTTGACCACGGCAAAACAACACTTGTTGACTGTTTATTAAAGCAAGCAGGTGTTTTCCGTGAAAATCAACATGTTGAAGAACGTGTACTTGACAGTAACGACTTGGAAAGAGAAAGAGGGATTACAATTCTTTCCAAAAACATTTCAATAGACTACAAAGGTACTAAAATCAACGTAGTTGACACCCCTGGACACGCAGATTTCGGTGGTGAAGTTGAACGTGTATTGGGTATGGTTGACGGAGCATTACTTATTGTTGATGCTGCCGAAGGTCCTATGCCGCAAACTCGTTTTGTATTATCAAAAGCTTTGGAATTGGGTTTGAAAATTATCGTTGTTATCAACAAAATTGATAAACCTGCAGCCGAACCTTTAACTGCATTAGACAAAGTTTTTGATTTATTCACTGAATTAACGGACAGAGAAGATTTAATCGACTTTCCGTTCATTTTTGCAAGCAGCCTGAACGGTTTTGCAATCAATGAACTCGAAGACGAAAGAAAAGATATGGTACCGCTTTTAGACAGTATCATCAAAAATATCCAACCGCCAGAAGGCTATGAAGATGAACCGTTCCAATTCAGAGCAACAACTCTTGACTATAACGAATATGTAGGAAGAATTGTTATCGGCAGAATTGCACACGGTAAAGTTCACTCACAAGACCAAGTTTGTGTTATCCACGCTGACGGAAGCCAAGAACGTGGTAAAATTGTTAAATTGTTCGGATTTAAGGATTTGGGCAGAGTTGAAATACAAGAAGCCTCAGCAGGTGATATCGTTGGTATCTCAGGTTTTGCAGACATTCAAATCGGCGAAACAATTTGTGATCCGACAAATCCGAAAGCTTTGCCTTTGATTTCGGTTGACGAACCGACCTTGCAAATGAATTTCTCGGTAAATGACAGTCCGTTTGCAGGTACTGAAGGTAAATTCGTAACTTCAAGACAAATCAGAAAACGCTTATATGACGAACTTGAAAAGAACGTAAGTTTGAGAGTTGAAGACACTGATTCTACTGACAGATTTAGAGTTTCAGGCAGAGGCGAATTGCATTTAAGTATCTTGATTGAAACAATGCGTCGTGAAGGATATGAATTTGCGGTTTCTAAACCTGAAGTTATCTATAAAAAGATTAACGGTGAACTTTGCGAACCTTATGAAAATCTTATCATTGATGTTCCTGAAGAATACGCAGGTTCTGCAATCGAAAGATTAGCAGGCAGAAAAGCTGAAATGAAGGACATGCAAACTTCTAAAAACAGAACTGTTTTGACCTTCCATATTCCAGCAAGAGGACTTATCGGTTTCAGAAGTGAATTTATCCGAATGACAAGAGGCGAAGGCATTATGTACCATACATTCTTGCACTATAGACCGTATGCGGGCGATATACCTCGTCAAAGAAGCGGGTCTATCATTGCTCACGAACAAGGGGAAGCAATACCTTACGCATTGGCTCAATACGAAGACAGAGGTGTATTCTTCGTTACTCCGAAAACTAAGGTTTATAGAGGTATGATTATCGGTGAATGCAACAGACCGCAAGATATCGTTGTAAACATCTGTAAGACTAAAAAATTAACCAACATGAGAAGTTCAACCGCAGATGTAATGGTTACCTTGCAAGCACCAAAAATTCTTTCACTTGAAGAAGCACTTGAATATATCGGCGATGAGGAACTTGTTGAAATTACACCTGAAAATATCAGGCTTAGAAAAGCTGATTTAACCAAAAAAATCTACAATTAAATTCAATGCATGTTGTAATTTCAAAACATCAACAAGATAAAATTATATATATAAAAAGACCTGCCTTTTAAAGCAGGTCTTTTAGTTTGTTTATATTATACAACCCTATTTAAGAGTTATGCTATACTGTGCATCTTCTAATAACAAGTTCAAGTATAGAAGTTTGTTTGCAGTTGCAGGATCCAAGTTAACGAATTGTGCTCCGGCTTTGCTGTCTGTTGTTGCAACAATCTTAACTTCAGCATCAATATCCAAATCACCGTAAGTTAAGTGGACAGGAACAACGTCACCAACTTGCAAGGTATTGTCTTGACCGACTGCGATACCACCTCTTGAAATATCGAGGATACTGTTAATACCTGAGTTAGAAGTTTCAAGAAGTACAGGTTGAGTAGAATCTGAAACATTAAATCTCATATATTGACGTTTATCTATTGCAGACAAGTCAGCCATATCGATTTTTCTTTGAATGTACATGATGCTTGGGTCAACAGTTGGAATAATAACTGGTCTGTCAGGAACATCATCGTCAGTATCCGTGTCAACATCAATATCTGTATCAATATCTAAGTCTGTGTCGATATCTGTATCAATATCAGTATCTGTATCGATATCATTGTCCACATCAATATCCGTATCAGTATCAACGTCTGTATCGGTATCAGTATCACCAAAATCAGGTTCAACAATAGGCTTGTCGTCATCATCAGTGTCTGTATCGATATCTGTATCAGAATCTAAGTCAGTATCAATATCTGTATCTAAATCAGTATCAGTATCAATATCGTTGTCAACGTCGATATCAGTATCTGTATCAATATCAGTATCTGTATCAGTATCTCCGAAATCAGGTTCTTTGTTTTCACCCGGAACATCATCGTCAGTATCTGTATCGATATCTGTATCAGTATCTATATCTAAGTCTGTGTCGATATCTGTATCAATATCTGTATCTGTGTCAATGTCGTTATCAACGTCGATATCTGTATCAGTATCAATATCAGTATCGGTATCAGTATCACCGAAATCAGGTTCTTTATCAGGCTCCTCAGGAACCGGTGTAGGTGGAATATCGTCATCAGTATCAGTATCGATATCCAAGTCGGTATCAATATCTAAATCTGTATCGATATCAGTATCAATATCAGTATCTGTATCAATATCGTTGTCAATATCGATATCTGTGTCGATATCAATATCTGTATCTATATCAGTATCACCCCAATCAGGTTCTTGTGGCTTTTCTTCTTCCATTGCGATAGGAGTATCACTGTTTACACCGTCATCATCTTCATCGACATTTGAATTACCGCCGTTATCTGGATAATGGTCTGGACCATAGTAACCATCACCATCACCTTCTTGAGAGAAGCCTTCGCCTTTGCCAGTATGGTAATAGTAATTTCTTTCGTGTTCGTCATGGTCAATGCCTGTAACATCTTTAGGTCTTACTGCGTGACCTGTAGGATATTCCTCAGCACCTTCAACTTTGTTAGTTGTATTATCAATTTCTTTTTTCGGACCGTTTTGACCATAATCAACGTGGATACCGTTTGCATAAATTTGGTCAGCGGTGATATCCATATTACCGTGGTCTAACAAAGCATTTTTAACCCTTACTGTTGAATCTGCATAAGCATAATAACCGTCAACATCTGTACCGTCAGGTCTGATTGATTTGTTAATATCTAATGCTTTCAAAGTTACTTGGTTAGGTAAAGATTGAGATTTTCTATCATCTAGCAAGTACCCGCCGTCAGCTTCACCGTTTGTGTATTTGCCGAAGTAGTCACCGTTTGTTAAGATGTCTTGATTTTTAATGTCACCTAAGTTTTCGATTTCCAAAATCTTACCACGAGTAACAACATTGATTGATTTTTCTGCGGTAATATCTTCAATGTAAGTATTTCCGCCAAATTCAGCATCAATGCTTCCTTCTCTTGAAATTATCGTACAAACATCGTTACGTTTGGTTTCACCGTTTGCAGCCTTGTAAGTACCGTCATTGTAACTGTTTTCTTTAATGTTGATATCATTGTTAGCCAAAACGTCCATTTTGTAACCATTTCCGTCAGTTTTATCTTTAGTTTGAATAAAGGTTACTTTGTTATTGCTTGAACCAATGTCTTTGTCAGCGATTAGAGAAATGCCCCAGCCTTTGATGTTTGTAAATTCACTATTTTTGCCTTGGTTAGCATTTGTCATGCTATATTTTTTGCCGTTGTTAGCAGTTCCGTAATCATCATCAACAGTTAAGATTACACGACCATCAGCATCAACTACATCAATATTCATATCGTTTCCGATAGATGCGTAATTGATAACCAAACCTTCAGGTTTTGCAGCTTGTTCTGTGTTATCTGCGTTAGTAGTTTTAGCATAAACGTTACCGCCAATGTTTGCATTGATAGATTTTGTAAAATCACGGCTGCCGTTTGCTTTACGACCAACACCCGTACAACCTGAACCTGTGCAAGCATTATCTTGAGTTGCCAAACCGATAGTGCCGTCTGTTGCTTCCATTGTTAAGTTACCGGTTGCATTCAACAATGTTTTTTCAACACCATAGTTAAGAATACTTGCATCGTTTGTCGTGATGTTAATATTTTTACCTTTAACAAAATTGTCGTTAGTTGTGTAACCTAAAATAATGTTACCTGAATCGCTGTTAATATTAACGATTTCAGTAGCATTTACCAAACCTCTGATGTTAACACCGCCAACTTCATTTCTTGAAGATTTGTTGTCACGACCTGTTGCTTTGTTTGTAATATTAACGTTGTTATTACTTGTAATTTTACTGTCTTCGTAAATATTGATACCGTTAGTTCCAGTCCTTGTATTAACCATATTGATATCGCCAGTACCTTTAGCAGTAACACTACCATGAGTATTCAAACCATCTGCACCTTCATTGTGCATCAAAATCGTAGTATTATTACCATTGATAGAACCACCATTAGCAACATTAAAACCGTTAGCACCATAGTTATACATATCTAATGTTGATGTAGTATTAGAAACGTTACCTGTAGCGTTAACATTTAATGATTCACCGTAGTTTGTAATTGTTGATTTACCGGTGTTCGAAATTTTACCGTTGATTTCCATGGAAGCAGATACGGCATTCAATTCTCTAGCGGCAACACTGTTTGGTATGTTACCATTTTGGATAATCATAGTACCGTTGTTTGTAACCGTACTGTTTTCTCCAAAGGTCATACCGCCCGCACCAAGTTGCGTAATGGTCAAATCGCCGTTTCCTGACAAGTTACCGTTAATTGTCATTGATGTAAAGTTACCGGGATCAGATGCCCAACCTGTAGAACCATCAGTTACAGGACCGTTATGGATAGACATTGAACCACTACGATAATTGATATTAGCACCATCAGCGATTGTCAAATTACCTTTGCCGTCTTTTAATTGGGCACGATTTGTAATATTCAATCTGCCGCCGTTTGATGTAATATTACCGCCAATTACAGCATCTCCGTGTCCGTTGTAAATTTGAATATTGGCTAAATCAACTGTACCATTTACATAAGAACTGTCTTGTTGAGTTACTGTTGCATAGTTAGCAACAGTACCTTGCAAATTCAATCCGTCTGTAGGCTGTTCTAAAGCAGATTCCAAATTGTTATTAATCGTGATAATGCCTTTACCGCTTGAATTTTTATCACTTGCGACATTTTCAAAATTAACCAATCTTGAGAATAAAGCAGCGTTTGCAGGATTATCTTTAACACTTTGACCGACTGTAGTATTCAAACCACCAATCAAAGCACCTGTTTGACCAAGATTAATTTGACCTGCTCTCAAAGCAATATCACCTGACGAGAATACTTTACCGTCAATAGTAATAGTACCGTTGCTTGTCAAACCGACATCTCTGTCTGTCCAACGGCTGATATCAGATTGTTGCATAATAGTGTCATATTGATCAGCACTGTGAGTATAAACACCCAAAGAACCAACGTTAAGTACACCTGAGGAACCTACAACCATTCCATTTGGTGAAATGAAAATTGCTTTACCGTCATAGAAATTGTTATTTCTGATAGAATTCAAAGTACCATTGATATTGAATGAACCGTTATTTAATGGACTGTTATTCAACAAGTTTACAAAGGTATCAACATCTTTGAAGTTTAAGTTCGCAGTATCACCTTTTGACAAATCAA
>SFZC01000134.1 GCA_004558955.1 bacterium
TTTTTATATTTTGCATCAAATTTTAATAATCTGCTGATTTTGTAGCCGTTAATTCTCGGCATCATTACATCTAAAATTATCAAATCAGGTTCAATTTCTCTTGCTAATTTTAGTCCGTCTTCTCCGTTATATGCACAATAGCAAGTATAATTATAATTTTCTAAAACAAATTTTAAGCTTTCTACAATATCTTGTTCATCATCTGCTATAAGAATTTTTTTCATAGTATCCCCTAGTCTTAAAATACTTTCAATAAAAGTATAGCACACTTTTTCGCTTGTTGTAAAACTTGTTACATTAAATTAATTCATCTTTTTACTTGATTACAAACATTAAAAAGTTTGTTAATCTTTTTTATTATGGAAGAAAAAGTTATAAAATTAAGTCGAAATCTTTTTTGTTTGCAGTTGAGAGTGTTTTTGCCCTTGGTAATCCTGTTCGGGCTTGGCGGGTGGTTTCTTTACGCACTCAGGCTTGATAACGATTGGGATAAAACATTTGTTGCAATCGGATTTGTTGTTGAAATTTTGGCGGGGTTTTTAGTTGCAAAAGAAAACTCTAAAACTATAGTTTTGACTGACAATTCCGTTGAATTACGTTCCAAAAACAAGGTTTTAAAATCTTTTCCCGTTGATTCAATTAAAGGTTTTGTTTGTAATGATAAGCGAAAAACCATAAAAGTTTTGACTCATAACAATACTGAGGATTATTTGTTAAAGTTCGGCGGGGGAAATGCTCTAGGCGGATTGATTTATTTCAACGTGAAAACTGAATTATGTAAGGCTTACCCGACAAAATCCAATGATTTGCGAGATGAATATGTTGAAAAATTCCTAAATGGTGGTGAAATTCCGCAATTTATACAGGTAAAACATAAATCTGAATATTGTGGTGTAATTGTTGGAATAATTTTCGGATTTATTTTGGCAATCTTACCTATCGGAGAAACAGTATTGGCGACAATTTGGGCGTTGTTAGAGATTATGACCTTCGGTCTTAAGCTTTTTGTTTATATGCTAAACTTGCTCCCTTAGATGATTTTTTATAAGTTCTTTTGTTTTGTTTCGGATTTCCTTATCAATAGCGAAAATTTCGTCAATATCAGGTATTTTCACAAGTGAATGAGCGTTCATCATTTTTTCTGTAATTGTATAAATGTCGTATAATTTTATTTTGCCGTCCAAAAAAGCAAATACGGCTTCTTCGTTTGCAGCATTAAGACAAACTGTCGCACTTCCGCCCATTTTGCCTGCAGTATAAGCCATTTCAAGGCTCGGGAATTTTTCAAAATCAGGCTTTTCAAAATCAAGGTGAGCAATTTCCGAGAAACTAAAACTTTTTGATTTAATCCCTTCAAATCGTTCAGGGTAAGTGATAGCGTACTGAATCGGTATGTGCATACTTGGCAATCCGATTTGAGCAATTACGCTACCGTCTTTATACTCTATTGCCGAGTGGACAATACTTTGCGGGTGGACAACCACCTCAATGCGGTCATAATCCATATTGAACAGGTGGTGTGCTTCAATTACCTCAAGCCCTTTGTTCATAAGGGTTGCGGAATCTACTGTAATTTTTCTGCCCATGTTCCATCTCGGGTGAGCAAGTGCTTCTGCAACGGTCGAATTTTTCATATCATGAACCGTTTTGTGTAAAAAAGGTCCGCCACTTGCCGTAATAATAAGTTTTTCAACCTGTGAAAGGTCTTTTATACATTGGTGGATTGCACAATGTTCGCTATCTACGGGAATTATTTTAACGCCGTTTTCTTTCGCTTTTTGCATAACGATATCCCCCGCCATTACAAGGGTTTCTTTGTTTGCAAGTGCGATATTTATTTTGTTTTTTATTGCGGTAAGTGTCGGTTTTAAGCCGATTTTTCCTGATACTGCAACTAAAATAATATCATTTTCTTTGTTAGAGCAAATCTCTTCCAAGCCGTCTTGACCGTACAAAATTTCAATATTTGGTAATGTCAGTTTTTCGTCGGAATTTCCGATACAAATATATTTTGGGTGAAATTTCTCAGCCTGTTGTTTTAATAATTCAACATTACTACCGCCTGATAGTGCGATAATCTCAAATTTGTCACGGAGTTTTTCTATAACCTCAAGTGCCTGCGTACCGATAGAACCGGTTGAACCGAGTATGCTTATTTTAATTTTGTTGTTGCTCATAATCTTATTATATTACAAAAGCTCCTTTTGAATTGTTTTTCCGCTAACGGTCTTTTCGCTAATTGGAATCACAAAATGGAAACTTGTTCCTACATTTTCTTCGCTATCACACCAAATTTTTCCGTTGTGGGCTTCAATTAGTTGTTTTGCGATTGGCAAGCCCAAACCTGTTCCGCCGACTTTTCTTGATAACGGGCTTTCAATTTGGGTGAATTTGTCAAAGGCTTTTTGCATATTTTCTTTTTTTATTCCGACACCTTCATCAACCACGCTAACCAAAACATAAGTTCCGTTTAAAGCCTTTAAATCCTCTTCAAAATACGGGTTTAGTGCGATTTGGTCTGAATTTTTAAGCTCTGATTTGATGGTGATGTTTTTCCCGTCAGGGGTGAATTTTATTGCATTTGAAACAAGATTTGTCAAAACTTGTCCCAAACGTTGAGAATCTGCGTAAATTTCAGGCAAGTTTTCCTGTTCTTGTGTTGTCAAAATAATATTGTGTTCTTTTGCCACACAGTCAAAATTGTTTCTAACGTTTTCAATTACGGAATGAATATTCATCAATTTGTAGTTAAAATCCATTTTTCCTGCTTCGATTTTGTTAATATCCAAGATGTCGTTGATAATATTTGTAAGGTTTTCAACATTTCGTTTTGCCATATTAACAAATTTTATTGCGGTTTCCGATAAATCTCCGCAACGTCCGCCCGACAGAATTGTTAAGGCGTTTTTGATTGGGGTTAACGGAGTTCTCAATTCGTGCGATACGATTGAGATAAAGTCTGATTTTATACGTTCTAGTTTTTCCAATTTTTCGTTTTTGTTAATGATTTCTTTGTACAAACCTGCACTTTTTAGCGGTAACGAAACTTGCTGAACAATGGTTTGAAAATAACTTGCATCGTCTGTTGTGAAATGTTTTTCTTTGAAAATTTCGATGCATCCGAAGAAATTATCTCCTAAGTCAATCGGTGCAAACATATTGTCATATTGGAAAATCGTGAAATTAAATTTTTGAGTCGGATTTTTGATATATTTGACGATTTTTAAGTTTCTGTCGTCTATTTCAAACGGAATTTTATTGTCTTTAAATAAGGATTTGTAATTCAATACCGCACGAAGTTTCAGTGCATTTAAAAGTTCTTCCGAGATATCGTAAAGCGAATTTATAATTAAAACGGGTTCGTCTTCAAATCCGAAAGAAATTGTACAGGTTAAATCGTAACTTAAGGATTTATCCAACCCTTCGTGCATATAGGTTAAAAGTTTTTTGACATCTAAAGTTCCTGCAAATTGTGAACTTGTGTTGTATAAAACATTAAGTTTATACAAACTGTCTGCAAGTTCTTTGTTTTTTTCTGAAAGATTGTCGGCTTTTTGTTTGTTCTTTATGTGAGAATTTATAATTTCCGTAATAATATTCTCGGAAAAATCGTTAGAAATAAAGCCGTTGATATATTTTGAAGGTTCAATATTTGTTGAATTATTGTCAATTAAAAGTAAAATTTGTACATTTTCGATTTTGGTTTTAATTCTTTGAATGACAAGTGGAATGTTTACGGAGTTTGAATTTGTGTCGATTATGACGACATCAACCGGTGAAACCTCAATTAAATCACAAATTGAAGTCATGTTTGAATATGAACTTAAATTGTATTCGCTTGTGTTAAAAAGCTTTTTAAATCGTGAATTAATTTCACTGTTTTCCGTAACTAATAAAATATATCCCATAACTTAATTTTATTACAGCGAAATTTTTTGGCAAGAAATTTACAAATCACAAGACTGTTTGCGGGGTTGTCAAGTCCGTATTTTTACTTAAGTAAAAGTGCGGACTTTTCAAATTTTCAGAAACGGTTATACTAAGAGAGTAATCGGTTAAGGCTCACACCCTTGAGATGGTAAAGCTGTTTGCCGAAGACCTTACACGGTGGAAGATGAATGAGGTTTTGATATGGGGTATCTTCATTGTTGTGGGGGCTTGCACAAGACCAGAAGTTTTGTGTTAGTTCCTGAGGCGAATTATTCTGTTTGTGAAGTTGATGTACTCCAGAAATGTCCTGTTTGCGGACATTTTGTCGTGCAACTTACAAGAGCAGATAAGGGAAATAATATTTCTTCAATTCGCTTAACAAATGCGAAGGCAAGAAAATTTTTTCAAAAATTAAAATCAAAAATTTTGTACGAAGAAAAAGTTTTTGATTATTCAAAAGTTAAATCGACTTTTTATCTGAATTACAACGAATTTGGAGTAAAAAAGCGATGCTATTCTAATTTGAGAAACTTAAAACTCGGGAAATTTTAATTTTTATTCACCTCCTATTTATCATTGTTTGAACTATTTTAGATTATCGGTAATCTATGAGGGGATTTATTCATTTCAACTTTGTCGCAAAGTAACTCCCCTCTATTTTCTTTATAACGGAAATATTTTTAATAAATATGGTATACGTGGTACATTTAATCTGAATTCCGGACTTACATCAATGGATATAAGAATCAATCCGGAGGAATGGAAAGAATTGTATGCAGGTCATGAAGTAGCTGTTCATACTTGTACTGGGTTATCCAGTAAGAGGCCTTGCATATCCTAATGGTTCCTGTGACGACACATGTATAGAAATTGCGAAAGCAGCTGGACTTGAATATGGGAGAATTGCAGCAGATAAATATGCCTCCGTTAAAGCAGCGATGGAATACTCTAAAGATGCACAGGGTCCTATTCTTCTTGGAGATGCCACTGGATTTGAAATTCCTGATGATTACATGAAGTGGCTGCCTACATGTCACCATAATCATGATTTATTAGGATTTGGTAAAAGATTCCTTGAACTGCATAAGTCGCAGTATCTCTATATGATGTATGTCTGGGGTCATTCATTTGAATTTGATAAGAATGATAACTGGAACATTATTGAAGAATTTTGTGAAATGATGGGTGGACAAGA
>SFZC01000031.1 GCA_004558955.1 bacterium
TAGAAGGCAATTGCAATATTTATCAGAAGTTAGTTTTGTTCTTAAAACTAGATACGCAGGCGTATTATAATTTGAGATTGATTTTAGGATTGGAAAGTCACTAATGCTTTAGCATAACATAGGCTATAAAAATAATAACAGAGATTAACACTACAGGCGCAAGGATAATATTAATTAGCATATACATTGAAAAAGCTTTATTCATTATATCTGCAAGTCTTGTATTATGCTTGTAAGCATATTTAAGCAATAATCCAAAGCACAATGCCAAAACTGCCATAAGAATATACAAAGGTATTGCACTAAGTGACCTAATCCCATATATTGGATGGAACATAAAAAAACAACCTCCAAAATAATTTATAATGGTGTCGATGGGGGGAGTCGAACCCCCACAGCTCTCGCCACATGCACCTCAAGCATGCATGTCTACCATTCCATCACATCGACACGATGCAAAATACTTTCCAATACTACCATAAATACCAAAATTTTACAATTTTGTTTTGCTCGACAATTTCAATACATCTATAAATGACAGCACTGATGCAAATTCATCAAACAAATTATTATACTGTCTAATATCATCAATTTTGCCAAACAAGTGATTCATCTCAAACAAATCCTTCCTCGTACTCAACATTATCAACATATTTTGTCCATAAACAGAACACTGCATTTGCGGAATAGCAAAGCTCGTGTGTAACTGCATAAATCTGTCCAAAAATGCAGTATTCAAAAGATACCGTGCCTCAATCTGTGCTCCTGCTTTATCACCGCCGTTTACATAAACATTATATTTTGCACTGAATTTGTTATATTCAACGTCAACTTTTTCATAACCCTTCGGAACTTCATTAAATAAACCTTTTGACAAAATCAAAACCCTGTTTTTAACAACTTTATTCATTTTAAAGTGCATTGCTACACCTTTAAACATTCTGTAATAACTTCTATTTCTGCCACTACCCGTAACTCTTCCGAATTCGGTTTCATCAATTATAAAATTTACGCCGTTATAAGTTCCAGAAAAAACATCATCATCCGTTCTTTCGTTAATTTCCGAACCGTCATACAACTGACAACTCTCAAATACCTTATTTGGAATACACACGACAGAAAAATTCTCACCTGTAACAACCCTTTCAATATAATCATCAATATTATCGCTTAAATCCGTTGTGCCACCGCCATCAAATAACACATCCTCTAAATTTTTAGTTCGTGCTTTTCGATAATTTATATCTTCCCCAAAAATTTTTACAAGTTGCGGGAAGGCGGTTTCCTTGATTTTGTTTTGATACCTTTTATTTGTTATATAAATATTTTGAATAATGGCATAAATAAAAAATCCAATCGAACAATAAAAATGAAATTTTAAATCATAATGATGTTCATTCCTCCCCGGAAGATATGCCAGCAAAGAAAAGCCAATATATGAAAGAATTGATCCTATTCCGACCAAACTCCAACGTTCTTGTTTTTGAATTTTCTTCCATTCAAAACGTTCTTTTGACATAATTTCAGCAAATTTTATGCTGAAATTATTTTTATATTGGCGTAATTGTCTTTCTCTTGCGTTAATCATACTTTCCCTTACAAAATCAGTGAGTTAAATTTTCTATTTGCCGATTTCCAATGCTCTTTGAGCCATTGATTTTGAAATATTCACAACAGCAAGGTTTGCTTCGTAAGCACGTTGAGCAACAAGTGCATCAGCAATATCCACCATTGCGTTTACATTTGACTGTCTTATATAACCGTTCTCATCGGCATCAGGGTGTCCCGGTTTGTAAATCTTTTGCCCAAGTGTAGGGTCTTCAACAATACCTGAGAAAGTAACTCCGCCTTGTAAATACGGAAGTGTACCAACACCGAAAACATCTTCTTTCATAGAGTTCATAACGCCTTGAAAAGAAACATCATCAACCGCATTAAGTACGGGAATTTTTCTGACATAATTTGGAGTATCAAGGTTTGCAATGTTTTTAGCATGGATATCGATTCTTCGTCCATGTACCTGTAATGCTTTTGCACCTATGTCTATTGATTCCATTATGCCCATTTTATATCACCTTCCTAATTACTTATATTGTTATTTACCGACATTTATAACAGTTTTCATTTCGGTAACTATATTTGTCATTCTGCGTGTTGCCATTGAATAAAGAATTGAGTTTTCTTGCATTTGCATAATCTCGTTACCTGCATTAACTGGTTCTTCCGAGCGTTCAAGTCCGATTGCGGAAGGTCCGAGTTTTTCTGACAATTTAGTTTCTAAAGGACTGTTCATCGTACTCAAATATTGTCCAAAGTCCAAATCCTGTCTGATATACCCCGGAGTATCAACGTTAGCAAGGTTTGAACCTAATGCTTTTTGTCTTTGAGCAATTAAGTCCATCATTAATGTTACTTTTCCAAAACTGTCTAAAGATGTGTACATAAATTATACCTTTCGTTAATAAAATTAAGCCTCTCTAATGTTGATTGCCTTGTTGTACATTGAATCCGCAAGCTTAATCATCTGCATACTTGCAAGCATTGAAGCGTTCAATCTTAGCAAATCAGTTGCCGAATTATAAATACTTACGTTTGATGCTTCCAAATTATTTTGTTTGAAACAATCGTGATTTTTAACAAGTCTTGCTTCGCCCGCATCACTTGAAGGTTTCATTCTGTTCATTTCTGCCTGTTCCATACCTGCAGGGTTATCAAATCTGACAAGCGGAATTGTTCCTATTTTTTTTGCCTTTGTACCTCTTGTGTCGTAAGACAGAACATCACCGTTTTCTTTGATTTCAAACTTGTAGCAATTTGAAGGGATTTTTATACCTTCGCCGACAATCCAACCATCACGAGTTGTAAGATATCCGTTTTTGCCTTGCATAAACGAACCGTCCCTAGTGTATTGAACTTCACCTTCGGGAGATACAACCGGAATATAACCGACACCGTCTATTGCGACATCGTACGGATTGCTTGTAATTCTTATTGACCCTTGAGTATAGTTCGTTCTGACAGAACCTGTAAGATATCCGTTTTCCTTCATAACCTGTTCAAACTGGACATCTTTGTAACCCGTAGTTTGGAAATTAGACAAATTGTTTGCTATCTGTCCGAATTTTTCAAACTGAACGAGTGCGTTATTTATACCTTGTGTCATTAAACCTTGTAAGTTATACATATTAACCTCTATTTTTTATTATTGACTTAATTGAGAAATCGTTTTGCCTAATACAGAATTTTGTAACATAAACATCTGTCTGTTAGCATCAAAATTCTTGATATACGGCATTACGGTCATGAATTCCTGTTGTAATGCAACGTTAGAATATTCGTTATATTTTTGTTTAATATTCGGTTCTAAAACCGCCATACCATTTGCATCAACAACACCGATTTGTCCTATTAATGTAGTTTTTTGGGTTTCTGGATTAAACATTGTAATTTTACCACGAGTATCAATTTTTACCTGTTCCAAATCTTGCGGAATGAACGGAAACACAATCGGTGTACCTGCATTAGAAAGAACATCGGCATTATCAAGAGTTTTCAAAGTTCCGTCCTTACTGATTTGCATACGTCCGTCCCTTGTCAATTTCACACCGTTCTCAGTTTGTGTTTGGAAATACCCTTTGTTTGCAATAGCAACATCAAGCGGATTAGACGAAATTGCAATACGTCCAACCTTGTCATCTCTTGTTGTTGAAAGAGCATGAACACCCAAATATTCGGCAAAAGACGAAACAACCGCTTCTTTTCGTTGATAACCGACTTTATCAAATCCGTTGATGTTTTCGTTGGTTATTCCGATAATTTCACTATCCAAGTGCATGGCTCTTATTGATGCCGTCAACCCGCTGTCATTGAAATATATACCGGTGTTTAATCTCATTTTTGCTACCTCTACATGTTTATACTATTAATAGTGTCGAAATTTTGATGATTTTCTGCAATCATTTTGAAAAAAATCATACGTTTGGAGGACTCTTGCATGGATATAAGGATTTTTAAGCGAAAGTCAACATTAGTAACAGTTAAGATTAGTAAGAAACACGTCCTTCTGAAAGGCTTAAAAAAGCCTTTCAACATGCGAAAAGTGATTTTCAGCCTATCCTTCTTCGGCTTTACCTACGCATACAAATACACACAACTCACCACAGGTTCATTGGTTCGCTTTGTAACAATCTGTCCAATATCGTAACAGATTCCGAATCACGCACTCATTTTATTCGTGCTGTCCGAAATGACTTTTTGGTGAATCTGGCAAAGCTCTCGTCATTCTGAAAACTTAGAAAATTTTGCGAATACAATGAGCATTTAATTTTCTTGTTATTTAGAATCTGTATAAACAAAAAGTCGGGAAAAATCCGACTTTTGTATCAATATATTTTTCAAATAAATTATCATTTTAATAATTTATCTTTTATCTATTTAATTTCAACAATCCAGCCTTCAGGAGCTTCAATTCTGCCTGACTGAATACCTGTCAAGGTATCGTACAATTTTCTTGAAATCGGTCCCATTTCTTCCATGCCTGAAGGTAAGCAAATTTCTTTGCCGTGGTCAACAATTTTACCGACAGGTGAAATTACTGCAGCAGTACCGCACAAACCGCATTCCGCAAAGTCGCCCAATTCTGACAAGTAAACTTCTCTTTCTTCTGTTTCCAAGTGCAAATATTCTTTTGCAACGTACATCAAAGAACGTCTTGTAATAGAAGGTAAAATAGATGAAGATTTTGGTGTAACAACTTTATTATCTTTAGTTACAAAGAAGAAGTTTGCTCCGCCTGTTTCTTCAACTTTTGTTCTTGTCAAAGCGTCAGGATACAAGTTTTCGTCATAGCCTTCTTTATGAGCCGTAACAATCGCATGTAAACTCATTGCATAGTTCAAACCTGCCTTAACATGTCCTGTTCCGTGTGGTGCAGCACGGTCAAAATCACTAACCTTCAAAGTAATAGGTTTTGCACCCTTATTACCGCCTTTAAAATAAGGTCCTACAGGTGATGCGAAAATTCTGAACTGATATTCTGAAGCAGGTTTAACACCCATAACAGCATCAGAACCGAACAAGAACGGTCTTAAATAAAGGCTTGCACCTGTTCCGTAAGGTGGAACAAATTTCAAATTAGCCTTTACAACCTGTTTAACCGCTTCAACAAATCTGTCTTGCGGGAATGGAACCATTTCCAAGCGTTGAGCCGTATCATACATTCTTTTTGCGTTCATATCAGGTCTAAATACTACAACTCTACCATCTACAGTTGTATAAGCCTTCATACCTTCAAAACACGTTTGAGCATATTGCAAAACGCAAGCACTTTCATTCAACAAAATATTTTCATTTTCCGTCAAACAGCCTTCATCCCATTTTCCGTCTTTGAAATTTGAAACATATCTTTTATCTGTTTTGTGGTAGCCAAAACCCAAGTTTGACCAATCTATGTTTGCTTTTTCTATTGTTTCCATTCGCCACCTCTTTCATTTTTGTTTAATTATAAAACAAATAAATTATTTTTGTTCTAACCATTCCAACATTGGTCTTATTTCACCGCAATCAAGTCCGTATTTTGCGGCAAGTTGACTATTCAAAACTCTATCAATTCGCAAGTTTAAATTTATTATATTATTAATATTTAATGTATGGTCTTTTTCGTTGTAAAACTCAGAATAATTCAACCCGCTGTGAACGCACCCAGGAAGCCTTACATACCCTTTAACATCGTCATAATAACAAACGCCGAAAGTTCGACAAATTATTCCACGATAATCATAAACAGAACATTCTTTATTTATCAAAAATGGACATTCATGTTCAAACCTTTTGCCTTTAAATTCTTTCTTTTGCTTAATAAGGTTTGCAATTTTTCGTTGAACGATTGATTTTTTTTCGGGCGGAAGTCCCAAAAATCCTTGTGTTAAATATCCGAATTCCACCTGAGAAAAAGGATAATCTCCCTGTTCGCAACAAATTGAACAGCCTTTTTTGCACTTTATATATCTTTTATGTTGTTTGAAAAGTTCTTCCATAATAGAGTCAAACTCTTTCAAAAATTCCTGATATTTTTCTAACATTATATACCTTTAATCATTGTGTACCTTCGACCGATTTTTATAACTTTGTAATTCAATTTACCTTCAATGTCAGGCATTCTTTTATTCAAAATAATTACAACATTATCTTTTTTCGCCAAGTCTTTTTTGATAACTTCTAAATTAACTTCTTCAGGATTGTAGTCAACCAGTTCATCGTTATAATAAAGTAGCGAATATTTCCTGCTCATTCCGTTTCCAGAAATTGTATAATCATGTTTTTGAGCATACTGTGCAAATTCAACCAAATCCTTTTGTCCGAATTTGTAATCTATTTCAAAAAATTCTTCTGTTGAAAACGCTGAAACTACTGTCATCAAAGTAACATAGATTATAAATACACCCAAATATTTTTTATATTTTACACATAAAACAGAAATCAATCCGAAAATAATCAAACAAATCAGACAGAACCATCTTGCTTCTGCAATATCATGATTTAATTGAGCAGGTAAATATAAAGGAGTGAACATTGCAACAACACCCGCAATCATACAAACCCAGCCCAAGATATTTACGGAAATATTTATAGGTTTTTCGTGTTTCTTTTGGTCAACATAATCCTGCCACATTAACCCTGTAACTATTGCCAACGGATAATATACAGGCAAAATATAGGTGGCAAGTTTTGTTGAAGATGATGTATAGAAAAACATTATCCAAATTATTGTAACCCAGCACAATGCCATCATTTTATGAACATCGTCAAGACTTGCAAAATCAAAATTTTTCGCTTTGTCAAAATAATGTAACTTTGACCAATTTTTAATTTTGTCAATACCGACTGCAACAAACGAAAATATCCAAGGAATAAATCCCCATAACAAAACTAAGAAATAATAATAGAATGGTTGTTTTCTGCCGATTTCGTTATGTGCGGTATTCAAAAATCTGTGCAAATGATGTTTAATTATGTATTCATTAAAAAATAACGGGTCATATTTATAAAACATTATTATATGCCAAGGTAAAACAATCAAAGCAAAAATTATAATACCCGGAATTAAATATACAGGTTTGAAAATTTCTTTAAACTTTTTCGCCATAATTGAGGTGAAAAATACTGTTCCTAAAGGAATTGCAATACCCGGAATTCCTTTTGCCATAACGGCAAGCCCTAAGAATAAATAAAAAGCCCACCAATAATATTTTTTATGATTTTCATGACAGAAAAATATTTGAAAATACGAAACCAAAGCCAAACCAATGTAAAAAGTTAGAACAATATCAAGAATTGCGTATTTTGCAAGAATAATAAACTCCAAAGAGGTTGCGATAATTAAAGAAGTAAAAACACCAAATCTTTTACTGATACGCTTTCTTGAGGTGAAATAAACGAGCATTGAGAAAATAAACCCAAGCAAGGCAACAGGGAAACGTGCAGTCCATTCGTTAATCTTTCCGCCCCATAATGCAAAGGATAAACATTCCTGCCAAAAATATAACGGTGGCTTTTCAAAGAAATACTGACCGTTTAAATAAAGTGTCAGAAAATCTTTTGAATGATACATATCCCTAGACATTGCGACATATCGGGTTTCATCAACGTCCATCAAGTAATATGTACCGATTCCGTGAAAGAATATAAAATAAAACAACAAACTTAACCCTAAAACCATGTATATTTCAGGGTGTTTGTTATAAATTTCAAAAATTTTATTTATAAACAAACTAAACTTTGATTTTAAAACCTCTAACATTTCTCCCCCATATCAAAAATTTTACAAAATTATTATACTATAAATCTCTGATTATACTATTTTTTATAAACAAATATTACCCGATTTAATAGACCGATTAGAGAATTGAAATTAATGTAGAAAACTCGTTAAATTAATGTAGAAAACTTTTACTTTTCTACAATGATTTTTAATTTAAAAAATAATAATAAAGTTATCTACAATTTATCTAAAAATTTTAATAATTTTCTACAAAGTTATCATGAGCCGAAAGTTAAATATAGTAAAACTTTCAAGAGTTTTCTACAAATATTGAGAGCTTATTAACATGAAGAATTAATTATTAATAATATATATATTAATTTGTTATATTAATATAAAAACTAAAACTAAAAGAAAACAAATTGTTTTAATTTCCGTCCACTTTAATTAAATCAAAATATTTTTGATAGGGCAAAAAAATTAATAAAACTTTATCCAAAATTATTCGTTTTTATCGGGTACATATTCGACAATATCCGAAAGATTACAATGAAAATAATCACACAGTTTGTTGATTGTGCTAAGCTTCACATCGATATTTTCACCTTGCATAAGTTTGGAAATCGTTGCTGTACTTAATCCAGTGGCTTCTGCAATTTGGTAACCTTTGACCTTGTGTCGCCAAACTAAATCGTATAATTTAATAATAATCATTTAATTATTATAAATACAGATGTAATTATATTGACAAAATTTTAATTAGATTGTAATATATTAAACTAGAATTGAATATATTTAATAATAATTTACTTTTTCATGGAGGTTTTGGATTTGTTTTTTGAGAAAAATAAAGCATTTACACTTGCGGAAGTCTTGGTAACTTTGGGAATAGTCGGTGTTATTGCAGCAATGACGATACCAATGTTAATTACTA
The DNA here is from genome assembly GCA_004558955.1 of bacterium. Classification (GTDB taxonomy): domain Bacteria; phylum Cyanobacteriota; class Vampirovibrionia; order Gastranaerophilales; family Gastranaerophilaceae; genus Zag111. Next base: position 8,694 of record SFZC01000031.1, read on the forward strand.
ATTATCAAAAAAGATTAACTTTAACACGACTTAAAAAAACTTATTCTCAACTGAATCAAGTGATAAAACTAATTGATGAGGAGCAGGGATTAGCAGTATTGTCGGGTTCAGCCACAAATTCAGTCCAAAAATATATTTTACCCCATTATAACGGAGCAACCTATTATCCGCCAAATACTTATAAAAAATCAATGTGTTTTAATCCAAACCATTATTATTTGAGTGCGAAAGAAAATGATGCTCAATATAATAGTTTGTCAACAAGAACAAAAGGTTATTGTGGCGGATATATTTCAACTCCGTTCGGAAGTATGCCGTCTATAGAATTACCTGACGGAACTTGTATTGGGTTTAACCAATTAATTGGTGGTAGCTATTATACGGAATCAACAATATTTGTTGATGTGAACGGTAGTGTAAATCCGCCAAATTGTTTAGGTAAAGATATGTTTTGGTTTTATCTTGACCAAGATACTGCAAGTATTCAGCCAACCAAACAAGTTGGAGGTTATAATCAAGAAAAATATGGAGCATATAAAATCATCAAAGACGGTTGGCGTTTTGCACCTGATTATCCTTGGTAAACTGTCTGTTGGGCATACTTGCCCAATGGTTGAAATGCAGTAATGAAAACAGATTCTGAATAACAAGAAAATTATTTGTTCATTACATTCGCAAAAATTTTCTAAGTTTTCAGAATGACAACCCTTTTGGTAGGCTCACAAGATAGTCACTCTGAACTGACTAGAAAATAAGTTGAGAGAAACTCGAAACGTAATTTTCTGTTCCTACTCGGAGATTCAGCATCTCTTTAATAATAAAAACAAAACAAATAATTAACTCCAAAACTCCTTATTATCATGCAAAAATTATTCATGATAAAATCATTTTATGAATATTACTGCCGGAAAATACAAAGGGCAAAAGATTATTGCTCCTGATGAAAATATTACTCGTCCGACTTTGTCAAAAGTCAGAATGAGCGTTTTTAATACTCTTCAAGCAATGGTTGATTTTGAAAATTTGAGTTTTCTTGATATGTATTCTGGGTCGGGAATTATGGCTCTTGAAGCGATTTCAAGAGGTTTTTTGAGTGTAACGATGATTGAAAAAAATAAGAAAGTTTACAACATTATCAGACAAAATATAAAAAAATACGAACCAGAGAATGATATTAAACTCATTGTAGGCGACAGTTTGAAGGTTTGCGAAAAACTTAATTCAAAATTTGATATAATTTATATTGACCCGCCGTATTTTTCGGGAATTTATGAAAAAAGTTTGGAAGTTGCATTGAAAATTTCGTCAGGCATTATAATACTGGAACACGTTACGGACTTGGATTTTAGCGGTGTAAATTTATTAAAACAAAAGAAATACGGTGATAAATTTATTTCGTTTATTTCAAAAATTTGAACGCTGGACGAAAAAAGTCATTTTATTTATAATAATCATGTAATTTTAGAAGAATTGAGGATTTGCAAATGGAAGAAAAAAAACAAAAAGTTTTATTGATAAAATTATCATCTTTGGGTGATGTTATTTTTAATGTTCCGCTTGCAAATGCTTTGAAAGATGCGGGTTACGAGGTTACTTGGTTGACGTCTGAAAAAGGTATTCAAATTGTTCAAAACAATCCGTGCGTGGATAAAGCGATTTTAGCACCTTTGGTAAAATGGAAAAAAAGAGGACCTTGTAAAGAAAATTTTGATGAATATTTGGAAATTTTAAAACAAATTCGAGCAGAAAAATTCGACATTGCGATAGATTCTCAAATGATGTTGAAAAGTTTATACTGGATGCTGTTTAGCGGAGCAAAAAGACGTATTATTTCTAAAGAAGCAAGAGAATTTGCAATTTTGGGCGGTAATGAATGGATTGATGATATTTCTTATGCTCCGGATTCGCCTATTGTGTTGAATTATTTGAAATATGCCGAATATTTGGGAATAAAACCCGAACAAATTAAAGTTACTCTTCCGCCAAGAACGGAAGAACAAATTAAAAAGATTGATGATTTATTATCAGGTTTAGACAGGTCAAAACCGCTTATTGTGATTGCCCCTGCGACAACTTGGAAGAATAAACATTGGAACAAAGATAATTGGAAAACCGTTGTTGATAATTTGAAAGATAGATGCAACATTGTATTTACGGGCGGTCCAAACGATTCGGAACTTATTGAATATATAAACCAGGGCAGATATTTGAGTTTGGCGGGTAAAACAGATATTATTGAACTAATGGAACTGTTTTCAAGAGCAAATCTTGTTATGGCTCCTGACAGCGGAAGTGCTCACCTTGCTTGGGCTACAGGCAAACCTGCCGTTATTACGATTTTCACTTGCACACCTAAAGAGGTTTTAGCACCGCTCGGGGACGGCAAAAAATATATTGCGTTGGGTGGTAAGGGTTTGGTTTGCCAACCTTGTTTTAAAAGAAAATGTAAGTTACACAAAAATATTGATGCTTGTACTAATTTCCCTAATCCGGGTGATGTTTTAGAGGTTGTTCAAAACTTGCTATTTTCTTAAAAAAGTAATATAATATTCCCAAATTAAAATTGATACAGGAAGGTTCAAATGGGGCTGTTCGACAAATTCAAAGAAATTACAAAAAAAGTTTCTGAGGTTGAAACTAATTTATACAATGAAAAACTTGATTATCTTGAAATTTATGAAAGAAATATTGAACTAGAAAAAGAGATATCAGAACGTACAGAAGAGTTGAACAATGCGAACAAAAGAATGTTCACCCTACAACATATTTGGGATATGATGAACTCTTCAACACCGTTGGAAAACGTTTTAGAAGCCATTGTAAACAGTACTCAGGGTGAACTCGGGTATATGCACTGTGCGATTATCCGAAAATATCAGGATGACTCGGGTGAATTTTTGCGAATTTTGGCACAATCTAAAGATGGCTTAATTGACCGCTTAAATACAATTATAGGCTCTCCTGCAATTCAGACAAGAAAATTAAATTATTCAACCGACAGTGTTTTTTATGACACAATGCAACAACGAAAAATTATTCAAACAAAAGCGTTAGATTTGTCTTTGGGTTCTGTTCTTCCTGATTTACCAAAAGAAGTTGTGGAAAAAGTTTTGACAAATCAACCCGTAAAATCCGTTATCGTAATTCCTTTAATTTCGCAAAACAATGAATTTGGTTGGTTTTGTGTCTTTTCATCTCGAGAAGAATTGGCACCTGCCGAAACCGATTTTTTAGGCTTGTTTGCAAAACAAATTGAAATGGCAATTACGATTGCAGACTTGTTTCAAGCGGTTAGAGAACAGGCAGTGACGGATGCTTTGACAGGTTTGTATAACAGAAGATATTTTGAAGAAGCACTTGAAAAAGAGTTACAACGTGCAAAACGTCAAAATCAACCTTTCTCAATTATCGGTATTGATTTGGACTTTTTGAAAAAGATAAACGACACATACGGACATAATTTTGGGGATTTGGCGATAAAAACCATTGCCGATGTCTTGAAAGCAAATGCTCGTTCTGTCGATGTTCCCGCTCGTATTGGTGGGGAAGAATTTAACGTATTACTTCCGGGGATTTCGTCTGAAGGTGCAATGGTTGCGGCGGAAAGAATCAGAAAATCCATTGAGGCTGCCGAAATTGATACAATTGGACATATTACGGGTAGTTTAGGGGTTGCGACTTATCCTGACCACAGTGAAAATCTTGACGAGTTGTTGGAACTTACCGACCACGCTATGTATTCTTCAAAAAGAAACGGACGTAATCAGGTTACTTTGGCTCAGCCTGTTTCTGAAACTTATTGGCAAGAAATTGCGGTTAATACTTTCTTGGATATTTTGTCTAAAAACAGAATACCTAAATTAAAGGATTTGTCTAAAGAATTGTGTTCAAAACTTCAGGCGAAATCTGATAAGGACGAAATTTCAAAAGATGCACTTTATACCGTTGCAGATACTTTGACAACAATTTACAACCCTATGAATACTCCCGGAGTATCTAAAAATAAGGTTTTGTGTGCGGTTACTTTGGCAAAAAGATTTGATTTGTCAAAAGAAGAAATTGACAACTTGAGGGTGGCAATGCTTCTTTATGATATAGGTAATTTGATGTTACCGGAAGATATTTTGCAAAAGGCTACTCCGTTGACGGCAGAAGAAAGAGAAAAAATTAAAAATCACCCTGTGATTGCGGCAAGAGAGATTTTGAAACCGATTTCTTATGTTCAGGATATTATTCCTATAATCGAACACCACCACGAAAATTGGGACGGTTCGGGATATCCTAACAAATGCCAGAAAGATGAAATTCCGTTAACTTCTCAAATTATACTTATTATTGATGAGTATTTTGCTTTGATTGAGCAACGACCATACAGAGCAAAACTTTCAAGTCAAGATGCTTTGAATATCATCAAGGCTGATGCGGGTAAAAAATTGAATAAAAATTTGGTCGAAGAATTTATCTCCCTGATTGAACATGATATAGTTTAGATGTAATGAAAGAAAAAGATTTTATAAACATAATAAAAAATACTCTAAATTCAAAATATATCGGTGATGATTGTGCAAATTTGACGGATTTGGGAATTGTTGTTACTCAAGACAGTTTGGTTGAAGATGTCCATTTTTCGTTAAAATATTTTACACCGTATCAGTTGGGGTTTAAGTCAGTTATCGTCAATGTTTCAGATGTTGTAGCAAGCGGTGCCGAACCTAAATATTTGACGATTTCTTTGTCTTTGCCAAATAATATTGAAGAAAAATTTGTCGAAGAATTTTATAAAGGCTGTAAAGCGGCTTGTGGTTATGAGGTTGAAATTGTCGGCGGTGATATAACAGGTTCAGATAAGATTTTTGTGTCTGTTTGTGCAATAGGAGCTACAAAAAATCACAAAATTTCCTCACGAAAAAATGCAAAAGTCGGGTATAAAGTCGTTATTGCAGGCGAACACGGAAGCAGTGATATAGGATTAAAATTGTTACAAAAAGGTGAATTTTCACCGAAAGAACTTGTTGATAAACACTTAATGCCAAATGCCCAAGTTGAATTTGGCAGGCTTGTCGGTGAGAATGTCAAAGAGGATTATGCAATGATGGACACTTCAGACGGACTTATGGACGCTTTGTCAGTAATTGCAAAGGAAAGCGGAGTTTTGTTAGAGGTGGATTTTGATAAATTTTTGCATAATTCTTTGATTGAAAATTATGAAAATTGGCAAAATTCTGTTCTTTTTGGCGGGGAAGATTACGGAATAATTGCGGCAATTCCCGAAAAATATAATTTCGGAACAAAAATTGGTACCGTGAAAATCGGTGAAGGCGTGGATTTACATTATAATAATAAAATTGTGCATTACAGCGAACAAGATGTGGTGCAAAAAGTTTTCAATCATTTTGAGTAAAGTTTTAATAATGCTCATCTTCATAAATTTTGAAATTTTTTGGTAATTCTTTTTCAATATTTTCTGGCAATAACAGTTCGGAAACTTATAATGGAATTGCCTGTGCCGCAAAAGCAATAAAAGACCCGCATTATTTTAAAGATATTGTGAATTAATAGGGTTAATTTGCATAGATTTTTTAAGGTTTCAGAATGACAACCCCTTTGGTAGGCACACCAAATAGTCATTCTGAACTGACTAGAAAATGAGTTGAGATGAAATCGAAACGTAATTTTCTGTTCCTACTCGGTGATTCAGAATCTTTTCCATAATAAAAATAAAACAAAGTATCAAACCCAAAAAATCTTGTTATACCTTGATATAAAGAGACCCTGAAACCAGTTCAGGGTGACTTTTTTATTTTATTGAATTACTTTTAAAATAACGAAATCCTTTATTGCTACTTACTTCTTTCCGTTTTGTTGTTGATAAAGCTGTTTGCGTTTCTTTTGGATTTCGGGATTGGCAAGATAATCCTCGTACTTCATTTGGTAATTTAAATAGCCGTTCGGGGTAATTTCAATAATTCTGTCCGCAACGGTATTGATGAATTGATAATCTTGCGAAGTGAACAAAACAGTTCCAGTATAATCAATCAGGGCATTGTTTAGCGAGGTAATTGCTTCTAAATCCAAGTGGTTCGTAGGTTCGTCAAACAAAAGAACGTTTGCTTCTTCTATCATTGTTTTAGCAAACATACATCTGACCTTTTCACCACCTGACAAAACTTTTACTGATTTTTCGGCATCTTCACCCGAAAATAGCATTCGGCCCAAATAACCTCTCAAAAAGCTTATATGTTGGTCTTGAGAATACTGTCCGAGCCATTGGATAAGGTCTTTGTCAGATTCAAAATATTCATTGTTATCTTTCGGGCAGTACGAATGCGTTGCAGTAACACCCCATGTTATCGTTCCTTCGTCAGGTTGCATTTTACCTTCCAATATTTCAAACAGTGCAGTCGTTGCGTTTTGATTGTCTGAAATAAATGCGATTTTTTCACCCTGTCTGACATCAAAAGATAAGGCTTTTATCAATAATTCATTGTTTAAGGTTTTCTTCAAGCTGTGAACATTCAAGACATCTTTTCCCGGAAGTTTTGAATATTTAAAATAAATGCTCGGGTATTTTCTTGTTGAAGGTTTGATATCTTCAAGAGTTAATTTTTCAAGCATATTTTTTCTTGAAGTTGCTTGTTTTGCTTTTGAAGCGTTTGCACTAAATCTTGCGATAAATCTTCTAAATTCTTCGGCTTTTTCTTCGATTTTTTTGTTACGTTCTTCTTTTTGTTTCATAATCAAAGCACTTGCTTGTGTCCAAAAAGAATAGTTACCCGTGTAGAGTTGAATATTTCTAAAATCAATATCTGCAATGTGGGTACAGATTCTGTCCAAAAATTTTCTGTCGTGCGAAACTACAATGACAGTATTTGGGAAATCAATCAAGAAATCTTCAAGCCAAGTAATTGTAGCCAAATCCAAGTGGTTTGTAGGTTCATCGAGCAACAAAATATCAGGAGTACCGAAAAGTGCTTGAGCAAGCAATACTCTGACTTTTTCGTTACCTGTAAGGTCTTTCATCTGAGAATAATGCAAGTCTTGCGATATCCCTAAATCATTAAGTAATGAGGCGGCATCAGATTCTGCTTGCCAACCGCCCATTTCCGCAAATTCCGTTTCTAAATCCGCAACTCTTAAACCGTCTTCGTCATTGAAGTCAGGCTTCATATATAGAGCGTCTTTTTCTTTCATAACATCATAAAGATGTTTGTGACCCATAATAACTGTGTCAATAACCGTAAATTCATCAAATTCAAAGTGGTTTTGTTTTAATACGGCAATTCTTTGACCTTTTTTGATGTGAACATAACCGCTTGTCGGTTCGAGTTCACCTGACAAAACTTTTAAAAAGGTACTTTTTCCCGCTCCGTTTGCACCGATTAAGCCGTAGCAATTTCCTTGCGAGAATTTTATATTAACGTTTTCAAATAGGGGTTCGGTACCGAAACGTACCGTTAAATTTTCTGTAGTAATCATAATGTTTAGATTATATCACAAAAAAAGTAAGACCCTGCAAGTTTATGCAAGGTCTTACTTTAGTTTATTGTTTTGTGATTAAACAGAAGCTAGAACTTTTCCTCTTTCAAGTTGAAGAGTTACTGTTGTGATATCACAAACTGAGCTTGGTCCAAAGTATTGGATAGCACCAGGGAATAAATATCTGTCATTCATTGCCCAGTCTTCTCTGTTTTCTTCTAATTGTTTGAATACAGGTCCGTCAAGTTTAACCAAAGCTTTTTGGATAACCGGTTTCATTTCTCCGTGACGTTTTTCCATGTTCATCATCATAGTAAGAGGGATACCGCCTGCAATCCATTCATCGGCAGGTTGAGTAAGATTTCTTACTGAAGACAAGTAACCGGTCAAACCGAAGTTAATCAAAGCAAATGCGTTGTAACCTAATGAGTAGCAATAGTCAGCATCAAAGTTTGAAGGGAAAGCACAACGACCTTCATAACCGAAGAAGTGCGATTGTGAAGAGAATTTGCCTGTGAATTTACCTTCTGCTTTTAGTTTGCTTAATTTTGCAGAAATCATTTCGATTAACAATTTTTCTGTTTCGATTTTTGAAACTTGAACGTTACCGTGTGGGTCTCTGTCTGCAAGTAATTGAGATTTAATTAATGCAGGTAATGATGCGTAAACTTTTGCATTTTCGCTTGAAAGTTTGCTTTCAACAATGCTGAATTTTTCAGTAGCTGAAGCGTTAGCAAATGTTGAATCAGATTCAAGATTTGCCATAATATCGTTCAAGTTAGAAATCATAGAACCCATTTCAGGGATAAATTCGATTAAACCTTCAGGAATAACTGCGATACCGAAGTTTTTGCCGTTATTAGAACGTTTAACGATAATGTCTGTCATATAATCAATGATTGAAGACAATGACATTTTCTTAGCTTCAACTTCTTCAGAAATCAAAGTGATGTTTGGTTGAGTTTGAAGAGCTGCTTCTAACGCAACGTGAGATGCACTTCTTCCCATAATTTTGATGAAGTGCCAATATTTCTTAGCAGAATTAGCATCTCTTTGAATGTTTCCGATAAGTTCGGCATAAGTTTTTGTCGCTGTATCAAAACCGAAAGAAATTTCGATTTGTTCATTTTTTAAGTCGCCGTCAATAGTTTTAGGGCAACCGATAACTTGAATGTTTGCATTATGAGCAACGAACCATTCAGCTAATAAAGCTGCATTTGTATTAGAATCATCACCACCGATGATTAC
>SFZC01000135.1 GCA_004558955.1 bacterium
CTGCGTGGAGTCGAGCCACTGGTTAGAGAGATAGGCATAGTTGATGCGATAGCGGCTATCCATGCGCTCCAGTCGGGTGGTGAAAATCGAGCGAGGCTTTAAGCCAACAACCTTCGGGTCCCACCGTGATGTTGGCACAGGACGTTTATTTTCATCTAATTGCCGCTGGTTGAGCCGCAACTCCCTCTAAAACCCAGCTGGCAAACGAGCCTTTGAAAGCTGAAATCCTCGCAAAGCTGAAAGAAATCAACGATTTCAGAACTGCTGGTGAAGTTTCCTCTTGGTTTGGTCTTAACGATGAAGGTAAACCTAAAGTGTCTGTTCAGAAAGCATCTTCCTTGCTCCGTCAGCTTGTTGCTGGAAATGCGTTAGAACAGACAGAAATCAAAGTACCTAAGAAGGGCAAACAGAAAGCATATAAAGTAATCTCTGAATAATTACCATCGAGGGAGCATATGCTCCCTCACCAACTCCTTTCATTTACTGTGGGTGGCACGCTTAGGCGTGCTCCGCCCGGGCCGATCCAAAAAATTTTTGAAAAAGTTTTGTGAAAAGTATTGACAGTGCCTCTTTTGTATGGTATAATAAATACATCAAATGAGAGAGAAAGGAAAATAAAAATATGACTAAAATGATTGTGTTTGATATGGATGGTACTATTGCGGACCTCTATGGTGTAGAAGGATGGCTTGAAATGCTGGAAGCTGAAGATGCCGCTCCGTATGCGGAAGCTGCTCCTATGTATGATATGATAGAATTGGCGGAGCTGCTTAATGAATTGCGAGCTGCGAGCTGGCGCATTGCAGTAACAAGCTGGCTTGCAAAAGAAAGTTCAGCCTGCTATAAAGAAGCTGTAAGACAGGCGAAGCTGGAATGGCTTGCGCGCCATGACTTCCCTGCTGATGAAATCCATCTCGTTGCTTATGGTACGACTAAAGCAAATTGCACTCGCCACAAAGCTGACTTTCAAATTCTTGTTGACGATAACGAAAAAGTGCGCAATGGTTGGACACTTGGCGCGACTATCAATGCTAATCAGGATATTCTTCCTCAGTTGCGTGCGTTGCTTGAATTATAATTCAAGCGCGTATGCGCCCGGGCGCCGATTATGTCCGTGCGTTTATTAAAAAAAATTATGTTTTTAAAATTTAAAACTTGACAAATTTTATTATTTTTGATATAATATATATAGAAAAAGAAAGGAAATAAATAAAAATGAACAATACTTTACTTTGGGTTTTTATTGGATTAAATGTTGCGAATGTTATTATTCAAACTATTAAGTCAATTGCGACTATTAAATGTAAACCAATGTCAGCCGCCGTTATCAATGCCGTAGCTTATGGTTTGTATACTGTAGTTCTTGTTTATATGGTTTGTGATCTACCTTTATGGGCAAAGGTGGTCATAGTCGGTGGAGCGAACTTAGTTGGCGTTTATCTTGTGAAAATTTTTGAAGAAAAAGGACGCAAAGACAAACTTTGGGCAATTCGTTTTACAGTTAAAGATAACGAAAGAGAAGAAGTTATTAACAACTTAAAAGAAAAGGAAGTGTCCCATTACTATCATATAGTAGGCAATCATACAGTATTTGAAACTTTTTGTAATTCACAAAAAGAAACTCTTAAAGTCAAAGAAATTGTTAATCAGTATGGGGCAAAATATTTCGTTGCAGAATCTAAAATTCTGTAATGAATTGCCCGGGCGCGGAGCACCAGGTCAGCGAACCGTGCCACCATGCCACCATGCCACCAAAAAATTTTTTCAAAAAAATTTCAAAAAAGGGTTGACTTTTTAAAAATTATTTGCTATAATTATATTACACCAAATGAAGAAAGGGGTTGTTCGATATGGCAACAAGAAAAACTTTGCGTGAAGAAATCAAATTGCACTATGTGGAAATTCTCAAACAAGCACTTTGTGAAAGCGAAGAAGTCCTCAGAGTAGGGAGCAACGAACTTGCTTTTCCTGTCGTAGATAAAGAAGGCAACGAAGATTTTGTGGTTCTCACTGTTAAAATCCCCACTGGGAGCAGAGATGGTGACCCTTACGATGGCTATGCTATGGCGCAGGAATATGAAATGAAATTACAATCTAAAGCAGAAAAAGCCAAAGCAGCAGCAGAGAAAAAAGCAAAGAAAATCGAAAAGGACAAAAAGATGAGAGAGGCAAAAGCAAAAGCCAAAGCAAAAAGGGAGCAGGCATAATTGCTCCCATTCCCTTCCCTATTATGTGGCGCGCTTCGGCGTGCTCCGCCCGGGCGCCGAGGCCGTCTAGCAGGTGTTTTAATATGGAAAAAAATTTTTTAGAAAATTATTAAAAAGGGGTTGACATTCTCCGCATTATAGTGTATAATAAGTACATAAGATAAAGAAAGGAACTTAGAAAAATGCCTGAAAAATTTATTGTACTTGACACCGAAACCACTATTGATTTTGATACTCCCCTTTGCTATGACTTAGGCTTTGCCGTTGTTGACAAAACTGGCAAGGTATACGAAAGTCATTCTTTCGTAATCGCTGAAATTTTTCTTGATGAAGAACTGATGGCAAGTGCTTATTTCATTGACAAAGTACAGAACTACTGGAAGGAAATCAAAAAAGGTCAAAGAAAGCTTGTTAGATTTTCTACTGCTCGCTGGACACTCATTGATACAATGAAAAAATACGATATTAAAATCGTAATGGCGCACAATGCTCGTTTTGATTATCGTGCTGTTAATTGCACACAGCGCATGGTGGCAGACCCTAAATGGCAATACTTTTTCCCCTTCGGAACTGAAATTTGGGACACTTTGAAAATGGCAAGAGAAGCCTTTGGCAAAGATGAAAAATATGCCACTTTTTGTTCGGAGCACCAGTTGCAAACTTCCAATGGAAAAACTTCGTTCACAGCAGAAAATATTTATCGTTATCTTATCAACGATGCCACCTTTGAAGAATCACACACAGGACTTGAAGATGTGTTAATTGAAAAAGAAATTTTTGCTGAATGTGTTCGCCGTGGCATTACCGAAGGAAAACTTTGGTAATGCTCCCCTCGTGGGAGCACGGCCCGGGCGCTTTGAAAAAAATTTTTAAAAAGGGATTGACAAAATGAAGAATATCTGATATAATTAAATCATCAAAAGAAAGGAAGTAATAAATATGAAAATCAATGTTTATGTAAATTGGAACACCAAAGAGATTTGTAGTGAGTACGAAATTTCTAAGAAAGTCAACTCTTTAGTTGAAGAGTATATGGAAAGCGAACCATTTAATGATTTTCTTAACTGTAACTTCACTGCCATTGAACTCTTTGATTTAACTGACGAAGAAAAAGAAAGAATCGAAAAAGAAGCAAGGACTACTTTTTTAGAAGAGATTATTGATGATATTGGTAGAAACTGGAATAGAGTTACTATTGAATTATAAAATAAATCAGAGATGAGATGAAGAGGAGATTCAAACTCTCCTCTTTTTTGTTTGGCACAATAATCGCCCGGGTATACGACGAAGGCGGCCGAAGCATATGATTGCCCGGGCGTTCACAAACGTTTATAAATATTTCTCTCCCTCCCCAGCGTGTCAAACCTGTACGTAGTCACGCGACGGCGTCGCCATTGTCAAATTTTAAACGAGCTGCAAAACGAGCTGCAGCTGCAAATTTCAAGGAGCTGCAAATTCTGAGGGGGCTGCGAAAGCTGCGCCTACACCTGCAAATTTTGTGGGTTGTCAAATTTTAAAAGCAGCTACGATTTAACAACGGCGCGGCAACTGTGTAAGAAAAATATCAAAGGAGCTGCGATTGCGCCCAAAATTTGACAGCTGTAAAAATTTGACTGCGCGCATTATTCCTGTATACCAACCATAAATAAAAGTTCACTTATCAAAAAAAAGCAACTTTAAATAGCCCTTGCACGTACATCGACTACTTTCGCCGCAAAATGTTTACAAACGTTTATAAACTTCGCAAAATTTGAAAAATAAATAAAATTTTTATATAATATTTATAGAAAGTGAGAGAGAAATTAAATAAAAAAACCTTTTGCCGCCGACTACGCACAAAAGTTCTTCCGCAAGAGCTGGCAACAAAAGATTTGATTTTTCTCTGAAATTTTTATATAATATAAGTGTAAAGTAAAGAAAGCGCCCACTGCTAAGTGTGGGAGAAAGAGGATTATTATGACCAATAGAGAATTTTTGACTGCCATCGCTGTTGATGAAAATGCTGCTGTAGAAATGCGTGAATATGCTCAGGCGCAGCTTGACAAGATGGATGCCGCAAACGAAAAGCGCAGAAACAGCGTGTCCAAAACTGAAGCTGCAAACGCTCCGCTCCGTGAACAGATCGTAAATGAATATATTACGACTGAACTCCAGACTGCTTCTATGATTGCCGAAGCGATGCGCGCTAACGGCATTGAAATCACTCACAACAAAGTAACTGCTGTTCTCAAAAAAGCTGTTGAAGAAGGCTTGGTTGCGAAAGAGGATGTGAAAGTTCCCAAAAAAGGCACTCAGAAAGGCTATAAGAAAGCTGAATAATGCCCCTTATGTACGTATAATATGTACATATAATATGTAGTAGAAGCTGCGTAAGATGTAAAAGTCTTGCGCAGTTTTTTTATATTTAGTGAAAGTTTGAAAAGCTGTTATAAATGGCGCAGGAACATAAAAAAAACAACCTATCTAAACCGTCCTAATGCTTGCTAATGTATGTACACAAACGG
>SFZC01000032.1 GCA_004558955.1 bacterium
ACAAGCGTTTTTAGCAATCCCGAGAGAAATGGAAGAAGCCGCAATCGTTGACGGATGCAATGTTTTTCAAGTTTTTTGGAAGGTGCTTTTACCAATGGTAAAACCTTCACTTGCTGTACTTGCAATCTTTACATTTATCGGCTCTTGGGGTGAATTCTTATGGCCAAGTATTATTTTGACAAAAGAATCAATGTACACATTGCCTGTCGGAGTAAACAATTTGCAAGGAATGTTCTCCTCAAACTGGAGATTTATCGCAGCCGGTTCAATAATTTCAACAATCCCGATTTTAATCTTCTTCCTTGCTATGCAAAAATATTTCATCTCCGGAGAAAACGAAGGTGCAGTAAAAGGCTAATTTTCAAAGGGAGAATCAAGGCAGTGCGGGAACTTCCAATAACACTTGATGTTTTGACTGTTCGTAAATTGTATTTCTAAAATCTCTGATATATCTCGGACTTAAACCTATTTTGTAAAATACCCCCTGACGATAGAGTTCTACAAGTCTATCTACCTGCTTTTGGCAGTATAAAGGAGTATTCGGACGGCGTTGAATTTGACTTAGAAAATCAAGACTTTTTCTTTCCGAATTTTCACGGGTCGAAGCTGCTCCAAAATTCTTCATTAAATCAGGTCCGCCGCAAGACCTCGGCAAAATATGTTCAACTGATGCCAAAGACGGCCAAACAAGAGCATGTCCGATTTTGTCAGGTGTTGCAGGCATCAATTTCATCATAAAAGCCGAAAAACTTTCTTTTGATGTCGGAAGCTTTTGTGCAGTACTTATAACTTTTACCTGAATATCGTCATCTTTTATATCTTCAATAATTTTTACCAAATCGTACATAAAGTTTTTTCTTGAAAAAGATACGACAATTTCATTTTTATCAAGTCTTGCCTTAGCCTCAGCCATTAATTCGTTCAAGCCTTCATGATTTTTCAAAACAGATTTTCGCAAAATAACTTTTAAAAATTTCAAAACCTCTTTTTGTTGTTCCAACGTACTGTTGCTTGTCGTATTAGCAAAACGTTTTGCTTCTTTGTTCAATTTACGCATAACCTTTTTTGCTTTCAGGTCGGTTCCGTTATCAATTAAATTTGTAATTTTTGTTAATTTATACTTAAATTCATAAGATGAAAACGGTATATACACAGGCTTTTCGTCCAATTTTTTATGAGTATCCACCATTAACGCTTTGAATTTTGAATAATATTTATCAGGTAACTGCTTAAAAATCTCATTCAATTCATAAAAAACGGGAGTCTGTTTTTTACGCAATCTGCGACAATAAACAGGCTTCAATTCGTCCAAAATAAGTTTAATCGGCTTGTCGGGAGTAACACTTGCACGTTCTTTCAGGATTTTAAAAAATCTTCCCTCAAACCCTATAAAACTGTCCTCGTAAGAATCCAACGTTTTCATAACTTCACTAATCGGTTTAGCGAACAAATTAGATTTTTGCCACCTGCTGTATTGTTTCGGGTCAATCAAAGTTATCCCGCTATACATACACGGTAATTTGTAGGCAAACAATGCCCTCAATTTTGAAGAATTTTGAATACTGCCAAACGAAACAGGTCGATATGCGGGAATATTATTCAGATTAGTAACGGTTTTTGCGAATTGAATATTGCTCCCCGTTGAACTCGAAGGCTCAAACTGTGAGTTTTGGGTAACTGTTCTGAATGTTATAGGTTGAATCTTCATTTCTCTATTAATATTTTAAACTATTTTTCAAAAATATTAAAGTGGGTAATGAGATTAAAATGAAAATTAGTATTCTTCTGTATATTCAAAATCTTTTTGAGTAGGGTCAAAATATTTGATAGACGGACATGTTCCGAAGGTTTCAAGCATCGTTTTATCCATGTCTTGCTCTCTTACTACTCTTCCGTCAATTATGTTTGAACCCTCATCTTTTTTGGAGTTTTTATCTTTATCTTTTTTCTTCTTGCCGAATTTCCATGAAGATTTCGGTTTTTCGTTGCTAACTTTTACTCTTGAGTCCTTCAAAACTTTTTGCATTTTTTCACGGTTTTCTTTTGACCTATAGACACTTCGGGTAATATCGTTCATTACAACGGCAACATAAGCCTGAACGGAAGAGTTTTCATCAAGTGCGGTAATCAAAGTTATAGCCTTATCTATTTCCTCATAGGCATCATCATAATGTCCAAGTCTTTTCAATAAAACCGCCAAATTATAATGAGCATCATAGTTCATCGGTTGCAGGTTTATTGATTTGCAATAACATTTGCCCGCTCTTCGGTAATCACCGAAAGCATGGTATGCCAACCCGAGGTTAAATTGAGCATCGTAATTATTTGGGTCAATCTTAACTGCATGTTCGTAAGATTCAATCGCCTTACTGTAATATTTTCTTTTGAGGACTTTATCAGTTGTGTAAAGAGCCTTCATTTTGTAAGTTACACCACGGTTGTAATATGCAATCGCATAATTTTCTTTTGAACTCAATTTGTTATCATAAACATAAGGAATAGTCAGTAGTCTTCGTTTTGTATTAATTACATTATCATACTGTTCTATCGCTTCATCAAACGAGCCGAGTTTTTCCGAAGCAATTAGCCCGTAATTTATTCTTGCAACCATCATTTTAGGATTATATTTAAACGCCTGCGAATACGCATACATTGCAGACTGATAATCTTCGTAAACAACGTATAAATTTCCCAAATTATACCAAGCATCATAGTGGTTCGGAAAGAGTGACAAACCTTTGCTATAATAACGTATTGCCTGATTTAACTCGGATTCCTGATAAGCCTGATCACCTTTTTCAATAAAATACATACCTTTCAACTTGTTGACCTGTGTCATTACAAATTGCTGATTAAAGTATGCAAACACACAAATCACGCCGATTACAAATATTGAAAATAATGCCGATAGTATTTTTTTCAAAGCCTATAGTCCTAATTATACGTCTATATTTATAATAAATACTTTGCTAAATAATAACATCAACCAAATAATGTAACAAATTTGTAACAAAAAACTCACCTCACGCAATTTTACAAACTCAAAATTGTTTATATAAGTAAGGTAGGTTAGAAAATTTATTTTTGGAGGTTAGAATGTACGATTACAACTGTGGATTTAGTCCTGCAGGAAGCTTAAACGGAGCTCCGTTTGGAGTATATAGCGATGCAGACTTGGATATGGATTTTACAACAAGCTCATACCCCGGAATGGCAACAGGCAGCGTTTTCGGTGACGGCTTTTCGATGATGCCTATGGCTGGCGGATACGGCGGCGGATTTGATATGCAAAGCATGTACAACAACATGCAACAGCAACAACAATTCCAAACAGATTACTCAATCAAACAACAACAATTAAATCGTAATGCAGACCTTCAAGTTAATGCTCCGATGGAAGCAATAAAAGGTGCAGCTACAGCATTAAAAGATAAAATCACAAGCAACGAACAAGACCAAATTCGTGATGCTTACGAAAGATATGTAAACGCAGTAGCGGCTGCTTACGGAACAACTCCTGACGATAGCGTAATCAAAGCAAGAGCAAATTCCTTGTATGCAAACATGAATAATGGAGTAACCTTAGTTCAAGACTTAAGACAGTACGGTCACGGCTCAATGACTCAAGGTTTAATTCAAGGTATGACCTTCGGTTTGTATGACAAACGCAGTGCAGAAGATAACATTTCTACAATTACGGGTTCTCCTGTCGGTACAACCGAAAAAACAAAACACAATCTCGGCAGATTAGCAGGTGCAGCAACCTTGGGCGGTATCGCAGGCGGTATTGCAAAGGCTTGCAAATCAGGCAAAGCAGGCAAAATCGGCTTGATTGTGGCAGGTATTGCAACAGCAATTTCCTTTATTACAGGCAAAGTTACAACATAACTGAAACAATAACTAATATTCCTAAAATTTCTTCCTATGTAAAAAACCGCCGAATCTGAATAAGGTTCGGCATTTTTATCAAAAAAAAGCCTGCTAAAAGGAGTAAATAGCAGGACTAAGTTCAGTAAAAGAGACATCAATCACTAAATATTATTATGCGTTTTAAAAAATCGTCAAATATTTTTGTGGAAAATTTTTAAAATTTATTTTATACTACTGATATGAAAAGATTTTTAACTATAATTATTTTGGGTTGTGTGTTAATTTGTTCGACAGGAACAGCAAATTCTATCGACTTACCGTGGAAAAAAGAAAAGGCTCAAGTTGAACTTGACGAAACCTCTCAACAAGCAAGAATTTTATACGCACAAAATGACATTGATGCCGCTTTGAAACTTTTAAAAAGCAAAGGCGAATTAACAAGAACCGCTGAGGATTGGCTTTTAATCGGTAACATTTTGCAAGACAAAGACAGAATTGACGAAGCAATTTACATGTTCAAAAAATCAATCGAGGTTGACCCAAAATACTACAAAGCACACTACAATTTGGGTTATATCTACTTGTCACAGGACAAACCAAACATGGCTCTTGCAGAATTTAAACAAGCAGTCAAATATAAAGACAATTTTGCCTACGGATATTACAATATGGGCTGTGCGTATTTAGCACTAAAACAGTATCGAAACGCACGATATAATTTTTACAAAGCCTTAGATATTAAAGGTGATGAACCGTCAATATATTACAATTTGGCATACACATATAAAATGCTGAATAACGAAAAACAGGCAAAAACTTACTACGATTTATACAACAAACTAATAGAAAGACAGTAAAATGAAATATCAGGGAATAATTTTTGACTTTAACGGAACATTGTTTTGGGATTCCGCCAAGCACAAACAGGCATGGCGAGAATTTTCCAAAAGATTGCGTGGCACATCTTTTTCTGATGAAGAAATGATTAAGTACATGTTCGGAAGAACAAATGAAGCAATTATTACTTATGCAATTTCTAAAAAGCCGACACCGCAAATGGTCGAAGATTTAGGACAAGAAAAAGAAGCACTATATCGACAAATGTGTCTTGAAGATAAAGAAAACTTCAAATTAGCGGACGGCGTACCTGAATTTTTGGATTTTTTGAAAAAAAATAGTATTCCACGAACAATCGCAACTATGGCGGATAAACCAAATGTTGATTTTTATATTGAACATTTTCACCTTGAAAAATGGTTTGACTTAGACAAAATCGTATATTCAAACGGACTTATTCCGGGTAAACCTGCTCCCGATATTTATCAAATTGCGGCAAAAAACTTGCATCTTGCCCCAAAAGATTGTATTGTAGTAGAAGACGCTGTTTCGGGAATTGACTCGGCTCAAGCGGCGGGTATCGGCAAAATTATAGCAATTTGCTCGGAAGAACCACCTGAATTTTACAAATCAATCCCTGCGGTTAGTGAAATTATTACAAGCTTTAGAAATTTTGACAAAGATTTATTTGAAAAACAAAAAATTGCAATGTAAAACCAAACTAAAAGGTCACAGTAACAATCTGTTTAATTTTGTAACGGATTCCGGCTCTACGGACGGAACGAAATTTTGGGAGTGCTTACCCAAGCTAGTAATCCAGAAATTTATACTCAATATTGAACTTCTATTTCAAAGCTCAAACGTAGGTCGAAATTGCTATTCCGACACTTAAATTAACGATGTTGGCATAGCAATGCCAACATACTTTTCAAAAGACGAATTTCAGACAACGTCTGCAATTCAACCCGTTGGGCAAGTATGCCAAGCGACATGTTACCACACCAAAGCTTTTGGAATTCTGAAAACTTAGAAAACTTTACATCTTTTTAAACACTTTTCTGCTACAATCAATTTGGAAGAATGAAGAAGGAGAGAAATTAATGTTAGATAATATAATAGCACCAATTATCAGTTGGATAGAAGGTGTAATTACCTCGGTCGGACCATTTGGGATTACTCTTTTAATGGCGATAGAATCCTGCAATATTCCGTTGCCGTCTGAGGCGATTTTACCGTTTGCGGGATATTTGGTAAGCAAAGGTACAATGAATTTCCACGTTGTGGCTTTTGCAGGAGCGTTCGGTTGTGTTTTAGGCTCATTACCGTCTTACTACATCGGATACTTTGGCGGAAGAAAACTTCTTGAAAAATACGGCAAATATGTTCTCGTAACAAAAAAAGACCTCGATGAAGCAGACAAATTCGTTGAAAAATTCGGGGATTGGGCATTTTTCTTATGCAGAATGTTGCCTGTCGTGAGAACTTTTATTTCGTTCCCTGCAGGAATTTTGAAGGCGAAAAAACGTAACTTCTTCACATTGACCTTTGTCGGTTCACTAATTTGGAGTTATGTTTTGGTTTATGTCGGTGTTAAACTCGGCGAACACTTAGACAAAATGAAAGCAATTTGGCACAAATTCGACTATATCATCATTGTTGCGTGCTTGATTTTAGGAATTTGGTATATTTACAGACACGTTAAACAAGTTATTGTCGAAAAGAATGAACAATAATTGAAATGTTGTTTAATAAATTTTAACGGTTGTAAACTCAAGGGGTTAAAAGTTTTCGGTTAAATCTTTGACCTAACCGAACAAGAGAAATAACAAGGTTTTACTTGTTATTTCTTTGCAGAAAATTCATGTCTGTAAGCTTCCAACAATTGAGAAGCTTCTTCATAAGAATGTTCTTCCTGATACTTGTCAAAAATTTTGTTTAATTGAGCAACCTCTTCAGGGTTTTTCAATAAAAACATCATGTCGCTTTCTGTAGTATCTGTCGTAATTTGTGATCTGCCAAGTGAAGCAGAAGGTACTTTGTCCAAATCGTTAATTTCTTTCTTTTCGATTGGAGCAGTCGGCATTTCCGCAGGTAAATTGCTGTCATTTGCAGCCTTTTGAATGCCTGTGTAGTTTACACTGTTGATGTTTTTGTTGTCAATTTCTCTCATAGTATCACCTTACTTTCGAAACTATTTTCTATTTTACCATCATGTCGTCCTGATATAGAAAACATCTAAATATTTTTTTTTGCTACTTTGTTCTAAAAAAGATTACAAAAATTTACATGTAATTATTCAAAAGATTTTTCATGTTAAAATGTATTATATACTATAAAAGGATGTAATGCAAATTATGAACTTGTCTAAATTATTAAAACGCATCTGGTGGTTGGTTTCAGCATACGGGACTATGGAAAATTTGCCTGATGCAGTACTTTTCGTAAACGGAGAAGGCGTTATAGAATATTATAACAAACGAGCAAAAGAGATTTTTTGCTTTGTTGACAACAGTTTCGGCAAATACAAAATTTCTGACGTTGTGAAAAACGCACACGAAACAATCGAAAAATCACTCACTGAACAAAAACCCGTACTTGCAACCACTACATTATCCGAATTGGAATTTTATGTAGAAATAAACGTACAACAAAAAATCGGAGGATATTGCATTATAGCAAGAGATTTAACCTCTTTGACACAAGAAATTGCAAACGAAGAAAAAGTAGCAAAATTTAACAACGAAAAAAATGCAATGCTTGCAAAACTAAGTGATGATTTAAAATCACCATTAAGTTCAATGATTGGATTTTCTCAAGGTTTGTTGGACGGTTTGGGCGGTGATTTGACAGAAAAGCAAGACAAATATATAAAAATTATCAATTCAAACGCAAAAGATTTATACATTTTCTTGGACAAATTGCTAACGTTTTCTCAAGCAGAATCGTCAATATATCAAGAAAATTATCATACTTTTGACGTTATCGAACTGTTAAAATCCTCAGCCAAGGAGTTTAAAGCGGCTTGTGAAGAAAAAGGAATTACTTTTGATATAAACTGTGATGAATTAACAAACAGGAATATATATACGGATTCTGAAGCATTAAAAAATGCTTACCAAAACATTTTAGAAGTCGCAACCTCAATGACGGAAAAAGGATTTATTGCAATAAAAGCCTCAGAACCGAAAGAGGAAATTCAAGAAGAATATAAACTTCCGGAAGGCAAAAGATTTTTATATTTAGAATTGAGAGACACGGGAAGCGGAGTCTCAGAAGAGGATTTGAAGTATTTGTGCGAACCTTATGCCCAACTTGATAAAGGCAAAAAGAACATTTTACGTTCGCTAAAACTCGGTATCGCAAGCATTTTAATCAAACGGGCAAACGGAATAATAAATATTCGCTCGGAATTGAAAAAAGGCACAAAATACGAAATTTTATTACCTGTAGAAAAGGGAGCAGATGAGTAACGTAATTTTAAAAAACGTACGAAAAACTTATGACAACAAAAAAACTGTCATAAATAACGTAAATTTGGAAATTAAAGATAAAGAATTTGTGGTTTTGGTCGGAGCCTCAGGGTGCGGAAAATCGACCTTGTTAAGAATGATAGCCGGATTAGAGGACATTTCTGACGGTGAAATTTATATCGGAGATAAAAAAGTCAACAATGTTCCGCCAAAAGACCGAGATATTGCATTTGTTTTCCAAAGTTACGCACTGTACCCTCACATGACAGTTAGAGAAAATATCGCTTTCGGACTAAAAATGAGAAAAGTAGATAAAAAAACGATTGATGAAAAAGTGGCTCAAGCGGCGGAAATTTTGAACTTAGGCGAATACTTGGACAGGAAGCCAAAACAACTTTCGGGCGGGCAAAGACAAAGAGTAGCACTCGGAAGAGCCATTGTAAGAAATCCGAAAGTATTTTTAATGGATGAACCATTGTCTAATTTAGATGCAAAACTTCGTGTTCAAATGCGTTCGGAAATTAAAAAATTACACGAAAAACTACAAACTACATTTATTTATGTAACACATGATCAAACAGAAGCATTGACAATGGGTGACAGAATTGTAGTTTTAAATAACGGCGATATTCAACAGGTTGATACTCCGAATGAGATTTACAACAACCCGAAAAACACGTTTGTTGCAGGGTTTGTAGGTTCTCCGCAAATGAATTTTATTGAAGGTAAAGACTTAGGACTTGACGAAAACATTTTGTACGGACTCAGACCTGAAAAAGTTACAAATACAGACGGGGATATTAAATTAAGCGTAAATGTTGACATTACGGAAATGCTCGGAAGCGAAATTATTGTATATTTCAATATCGGCGATAAAAAATGTTCCGCAAAATTGCCTTCTGACACTAAAGTCGGCAAAACTTTAGACATTTGCATAAATTCACATGATTTATACAAATTCAATAAACAAACTGGCGAACGGATTTATTAAAAATATATAAAGAGATAGATTTATTAACATTATCGTGTATAATTAGATAAGACATTATTATTGGACGGGATTTTAGAAATGCAAAAAACATTGGAAAAAAGGGGAATAAAAAATATAGATTTTAACTGTGATTTGGCACAGAGTTTCGGGATTTATAAAAATAGTACGGAATCCAGATTGTTGGATTATGTAAGTTCTGTCAACATTTCTTGTGGCTTTCACGCAGGCGACCCGTTGACAATAAAAGAAGCCTTATTAAATGCCAAGAGCAAAAATATTGTAGTCGGAGCCCATGTCGGATATGACGATATTCAGGGGTTTGGTTACAGAAAAATGGACTTAGATTTTGATGAATTGGAAGCGCTTGTTATGTACCAAGTCGGAGCCTTGATGACCTTTGCAAAAGCATACAATATGGAAATCGAACATGTAAGACCGCACGGGGCAATGTACCGTCAGGCGGCGGAAGACATTGAAGTTTCAAGAACCATTGCAAAAGCAATCAAAAAATGTTCAAAATGGTTGGTTTACTACGGTGCAACTGGTGATAAACTTGCTCAAGTCGGCGAAGAGGAAAACTTGCAAGTGGCTCACGAGGTTCACCTTGAAAAAATTTACGACAAAGAAGGAAATATCGACTTTTCCGCAAGAGATTTGGAAAACTCGAATATTTCAATTCAAAGATTAAAAGACTTGTTGCAATACTCTCAAGTTACTAACAATGAGGGCGGAAAAACTGTTGTCAGAGCAGATTCCATCCACTTTTCAAACAAACTTTCAAATGCAAAAGATTTGATTATTCAAGCAAGAGAAATAGTTGAGCCGTTGCCGTTTAACTATATGAATGCTCAAAAATCAGGCTGGGTAGAATAATAATTTATTATTAATAAGGAATAAGTAAAAGTATGATAAAGAAATTAAAAGTACCAAAACAAGCAGGTTGGTTAATACCTGGATTACAGGTAAAAAGATGGTTTTTATTGATTTTTATCGGTGCTGCCGTGATGACGGTCGGTATTTTGATGTTGTTTGATTTGCAACCGATATTCAACACTATGCAATTTATCAGAAAAATTGCAACAAAAATTTCAACAGAATGGCTAGCTTTTGCGTTCATAATGTTCGGTGCTGCAATATTTTTCAAAGGCTGGACAAAAACAAACTTATCCATACTTGATATGGACGAGGACAGAAATAACGATGTACTTTTAGAAAACTTATACAGAAGAAGAAAACTTAACCGTGGACCTCGTATCGTTGCAGTCGGTGGCGGAACGGGCTTATCAATGCTATTGAGCGGTATCAAAAATATCACAAACAATATTACTGCGATTGTAACAGTCGGCGATGACGGCGGAAGCTCAGGAAAATTAAGAGAATCCTTGGGGATTTTACCACCCGGAGATATTCGTCACTGCATCACTGCGTTAGCGGATGATGAAGATTTGGTAAATAAGTTGTTTAAATACAGATTTGATGACGGAAAATGCTTGGAAGGTCACAGCTTCGGCAATTTGTTCATCACGGCACTTTGCGAAATCACGGGCGATATGGTATCTGCAGTTCGAGCATCTTCAAGAGTTTTGTCAATCAGAGGACGAGTTTTGCCTGCAACATTAGACGATATGAAACTTGTTGCGGAAATGGAAGACGGCAGAATTATTCACGGAGAATCTCAAATTCCTGAAGCACACGGCAAAATTAAAAAATTATTCACTGAACCTAAACATTGCAAGGCTTTGCCTGAAGTTATTGATGCTATCCGCAATGCCGAATTGATTATTTTAGGTCCGGGAAGTTTATACACAAGTGTTATTCCAAACCTTTTGATTAAAGAAATTGCCGAAGAAATCGCAAAATCAAAGGCGAAGAAAATATATGTTTGTAACATTATGACCCAACCGGGGGAAACAGATAATTACAAGGTTTCAGACCACATCAAAGCGTTGATTAAACACGCAGGGTCTCCAAAAATTGTTGATGCGGTACTTGTTAATAACTATTTGCCAGAAAAACCTGCCGACAAATATCAAAAATCAAATTCTTATCCTGTAATTTTGGACACCCCTGAAATTAAGAAAATGGGCATAAGAGTCTGTGCCCAAAAACTTATTGAAGATAACAAAGAAGGTTTAATCAGACACAGTTCAAACCGTGTAGCAAGAGCGATTTACTACTGGTTCAGAAAATCCTCAAAATAAAAAGGCGAAATCATGGTAAAAAAAGTTACTGTAAGAACACTAAAAAAACTAAAAGAAAATAATGAAAAATTTGCAGTTCTGACAGCTTACGATTACTCAACGGCAAAATATATTGATGAGGCAGGAATTGATGTCATTTTGATAGGTGATAGCCTTGCTATGGTGGCTCTTGGCTATGAAAACACCAATGCTATCGGGGTAGAAGAAATGTCAATATTTACAAAAGCCGTAGCTAAAGGAGCTTCAAGGGCAATGGTCGTAACGGACATGCCTTTTATGAGTTACACAACAGATATTCCAACTGCATTAAAAAATCTCGGAAATATGATTAAACTAGGAGCAAATGCGGTCAAACTCGAGGGTTGCAACGATTATGTCTTAGAACTGATTAAAAGAAGTACCCAAACAGGAATTCCGGTTATGGGGCATATCGGATTTACTCCGCAATCCCAAAACGTAATCGGCGGACACATTATTCAAGGCAAAACTGCCGAAGCAATAGAAGAATTATTACGGCAGGCCAAACAACTTGAAAATGCCGGAGCATTTTCAATAGTTCTTGAAATGGTACCAAAAGACGGAGCAAAATATATTACAGAAAATATAAATATTCCGACAATTTCGTGTGGTGCAGGAATGTATTGTGATGCTCAGGTTATGGTTTGTGATGACTTGTTTGGCAAATTTTCCGAATTTAAACCGAAATTTGCGAGAAAATACGGCGATATGAAAGACTTAATTTTAGATTGTGCCAAAAGATATAAAGAAGATGTCCTTAGCGGGAATTACCCGAACGATGAGGAATGTTATTAACATATAAGAAGGAAGTGAGCAAAATGTTAGTTCATACAATCAAAGAAGTTAGAGAACATGTAAAACAATGGAAAAAAGAAGGCTTAACGGTCGGTTTGGTTCCGACAATGGGAGCATTACATAACGGTCATTTGAGCCTTATTAAAAAAGCTGTTGAAAAATGCGACAAAGTCGTAGTTTCAGTTTTTGTAAACCCTATCCAATTCTGCCCCGGAGAAGATTTGGACAAATACCCGAGAACTCTTGAAGCTGATACAAAATTATGCGAAGAGGCAGGAGTTAGCATAGTTTTTGCACCGACTCCGACTGAAATGTACGGCGAAAATCAAATGAGAACAAACGATTTTCTAACCTATGTAATTCCGCCGTTTTTCTATGTAAATAAACTTTGCGGAAAATCAAGAGTAGGGCATTTTGACGGAGTTTGCACAGTTGTAAACAAATTATTCAATATCGTGCAACCTGATTGTGCCTTTTTCGGACAAAAAGATGCTCAACAACTTATCATTATAAAAAAAATGGTCAAAGATTTGAACATTCCTGTCGAAATTATCCCATGTCCGATAGTTAGAGAAGACTCAGGTTTGGCACTAAGTTCAAGAAATAAATATTTATCTGAAGAAGACAAAAAACACGCTTTAGCATTAAGCAAAATACTTAACAACATTAAACTTTGTTACAAAAAAGGTATTACAGATGTTGAAGCTCTTCGTGAAACGGCTTATTCAATTCTAAACGAACACCACGACTTGGAATACTTGGAATTTATGAATGAAAACAATTTGGAAGAAGTCAAAAAAGCGGACGATTCGACAAGAGTTTTCATCGCTTGTAAAGTCGGCGGAGTAAGACTTATTGATAATATTTTGTTAGGTGAATAACACACTATAGAATTAAAGAAGAGGTTGAATTTAATTTTCAACCTCTTCTTATTAGTTATTTTTAAGTTTCAACTTATAAAAATTACTTTTTGAAAATTGTTTGTTCTCTATCCGGACCTACAGAAACAATATCAATAGGAGTTTCAAGTATTTCTTCCAATCTTTCCAAGTATTTTTTACAATTTTCAGGCAATTTATCATATGTTTTTACACCTGTAATATCAGATTTCCAACCTTTATGAGTTTCATAAATCGGCTCCAAATACTGATGAATAAAGACATTTGTAGGATAGTCATTATAAATTTTACCGTCACGAGTGTCACGATAAGCCGTACAAATTTTGATTTCGTCAAAAGTATCAAACACATCAATTTTAGTTAATGCGATTGAAGTCAAACCACCGACAAGAGAAGCATATTTCATTGTTACTGCATCGAACCAACCACAACGTCTCGGACGACCTGTTGTAACGCCAAACTCGTGTCCGATATCTTGGATAAGTTTTCCTGTTTCATTCGTCAATTCTGTAACAAAAGGCCCTTCGCCGACTCTTGTAACGTACGCTTTGGCAACCCCGATTACCTTGTCTATAACGGTAGGTCCATAACCGGAACCTGTTGAAGCACCGCCGCCGATTGGGTTTGAACTAGTGACAAACGGATAAGTTCCGAAATCCACGTCAAGCATAACGCCTTGAGCACCTTCAAAAAGGATTTTTTTCTTATCTTTTTTGGCTTTTCTCAACATTTCCTGCCAATCAAAACAAACATAAGGTCTGAAAATTTCAGCATATTTTTTACACAATTCCAAAACTTCCTCTTTTGTGTAAGTTTTCAAATTATAAACTTCTTTTAATTGTTTATTTTTTATCGGCAAAATTACATCAAGTTTTTCTGACAATGCAATATCAGAATATAAATCTTCAATTTTTAAACCGATTCTTTGCATTTTGTCTGTATAAGTAGGTCCAATACCTTTTTTAGTAGTACCGATTTTGCCTTTACCTGCCGTACTTTCGGAATATCCGTCAACTTCCGTATGCCAAGGCATTGTAATTGATGCTAGCGGGCTAACTTTTAGTCCGGACAAGTCAATATTTTCTTTTTTTAAACCGTCAATTTCTTCTTGGAAATATTCAGGTAAAATTACCGTACCGTTACCGATTAAACAAGTTTTTTCACCATACAAAATTCCTGACGGAATCAAGTGAAATTTAAAAGTTTTACCGTGAGCAACAACAGTATGACCAGCATTGCAACCACCCTGATAACGGATAATTAAATCAGAATTTTCTGCCAATAAATCAGTAATTTTCGCTTTTCCTTCATCGCCCCATTGAGCTCCGACTACTACACAATTTTCCATAAATACACCCTTCATTTATTTATTCTTCGCACAATTAATATTACAACAAACAAAATAAAAAAATGGTGTTTTGTTTCCAAAACACCAATACCTCTATTATAAGGTGTAAATATATACCCTTAAATTTCAAATAGACTGTGCAATCTTGTTTGAATATCCTCTTCATCAAGATCTTCAGTTATTCGATTCAAATCTATTGCCATTTGATAGTAATTCGCAGCATCGTTCGTAAAGCCCATTTCCTGACTTGCACGTCCGGCATTGAAATACGCAAGCGTGTAATTCGGATTTAGCGAAATTGCTTCTTCAAAATATTCCAAAGCCTCTTCAGCGTCCATCAACCCGTCTAAATATAAAATACCTAAATTATTTTGAGCAAATTCGTTATCTGGTTTAAGCTCAACCGCCTTGTGATAAGCCACCAAAGCTTCCTCTAAATAATCCTTTTCCCACAGTGCAATACCGACTTTTGAATACGCACGGAACTCTTCAGGATTTAGAGTAATTGCATCACAATATGCTCTAATCGCCTTGTCTAAATCGTATTCAGCCATGTAAATGTCACCTAAGGAAACATACAAATCATAGTTGCTCGGGTCTAAAATTATACCTGATTGATAAGTCGAAACTGCAGCCTCAATATTACCTTTTTGTTCAGCGTAAATCGACCCGAGTGCCTGACACACAATAGATGTCCATTCAGCATCAGGATTAAGCGAAATAGCCTTTTGATAATGTTCAATCGCATCGTCATAAAGTTCCGCTCTTGCATAAGCATAACCTAAAGAATTGTTATAGAAGGGATTTTCAGGTTCTCTGTCAACTGCCAACTTAAACGCACTGATTGAATTTAATTTGTCATCTTTTGACATATAAAGATGACCAAGTTCATAGTAAATCTGTGCAGTATCAATATCAAATTCCAACAATCTTTCATAACAATCAATCGCTTCTTCGGTATTTTCAGGAAAATAAGTTTGCAAAATTGTCGCAATTTTAACCAAAATTTCACGGTTCTTCGGATTTGCTTCCAAAACTTTACGATAACAACTCAAAGTTGTATCAATATCGTTATTTTTTAGTGCCAAATTGCCGAGCTTTTGATAAAAATAATCACTTCCCGAAGTTTTTTCAACCGCAGATTGGTAAACCTTCTCCGCAGAATCGTACATTTTGAATTTTTCTAAGAATTTTCCGACAGTATTGTAAGAAAATATTGAAACATCATTACTCATGTTACGATAAAACATTTTCATGGTCGGTCTGTCCCATGCCAGCATGATACTACCTGTTAAGAAATAGTATAAAAAGCCGACATAGTCTTTATAAGTAGCATTTTGAGAATTGATTTTTTGGAGTAGAGATTGAGATAAAATCATTCTCGGACGACCTGAAGCAAGCGGATTCATTGAAATTGCAGACTTGAATTCTTTTTCTGCTGATTCATAGTCTTCCGCAAGTTGCATGAAATACCCTGTATATAAATGAGCATCTTTATTTTTCGGAGAAAGCACAACTGCCGTCTTACATTGTTCAATAGCCGTACCCAAGCTTATTTGTCCCTGCTCCCACATTAAAGTTGCAAGCCTGTAATAAGTTTCAGGAATGGTCGGGTCATATTTTACCGCATCAACGTAATGCTCAACGGCTTCTTCCAAATCGTTATTTCTTTGCCCGATTAGATATTTTTCGTGGGCTACTCTTGCTTTCTCTAATGATTCCTTCGCCTTTTCCTTATTTTCGATGTTATTTGTGCCGATAAATGGCATTAAAACTTGTTCTGACATTTTGAAGCTCCAATATAATATATAGATTTACATATAGTGTCGTAACGAAATCTCTCATCTTTAATAATTTGCTTCAAAACTCCTTCATTTGTATTAGATAGTGGAGTAAACTTTAGACTAAAAAAGTGGGGCGAAACACTCACCCCACTTATATAATAAACTTATTATTTAACAATTTCTTAATTGTTGTTACTTTGCCATTTCATAAAAAGTTGCAACATTTCAATATACAACCAAACCAAAGTTACCATCAAAGAAAAGCCAAAGTACCATTCCATGTTCTTATCAACACTAGAAGAAAATTCTTCGATATTTGCAAAATCCATGATTAAACTAAATGAAGCAACTCCAACAATTACAAGATTTACAATAATTCCTACAGGTCCATTTGAATATAAAAACGGAATACTAATATGGAATAATGACAAAATCATTTGAAGCATGTAAAGTACAAAAATTGAAAAAATAGAAATTGTCATGACTGCACGAAATTTTTCGGTACATCTGATAACTTTTGTTGAGTACAAAATAAGCATGCTAAATAGAGCAATAAAAGTTGCAATAGTTGCCTGAAGAACAACCCCTGGATAAAACTTGTTTGCAAGCGCTGAAATATACCCTAACGCAAGCCCTTCAAGCATTGCTTATAATGGCGTTGTCAGGATTAAAAACTTATTCTTTGGCATGAAACAAATTGCCAAACACATGCCAAGTCCACCCCAAACACCAACGTTGTAAAGCAAAGCTGCCTTATCAGAAACCCTGTAAGCTGCAAATACCAAGTATAGGAAAAAGTTGCAAACATGAGCAATCCTAAAAAGCATGTTTTTAAGATTGTCCCGCCAACAGTCATTGTTGAGGATTCATCTAAGGAATTGAAACTCGAATTATTTATAAAACCTTCTCTAAGTGTCGGATTAGCCATAAAATACACCTCCTAATCAGTAAATAACATATCCGCTAAGAATATAACATATAAAAGCATATTCTGCATGGTCGAAAGTAAAGACCGTTACCGTAAAATAAAATTAAGAAAAAGCAGGCTTTGGCATATGTCAAAGCCTTTTTTCATTATC
>SFZC01000136.1 GCA_004558955.1 bacterium
CACGCTCATATCGGTTCTCAGATTTTTGAAACTGAAATTTATCCTGATGAAATTGAAATTTTGGCAAAAGAAATTTCAAGATTAGACAGAAAATACGGGCTAAAACTTGACGAAATTAATATCGGTGGCGGTTTGGGCGTGAAATATACGGAAGATGACCTGCCTCCGTCAACCTTTGAAATCGGTGATTTAATAATAAATAAACTTCATGATGTTATTGAAAAATATAATATTCCGGAGCCAACAATCTTTTTAGAACCCGGAAGAAGTATTATTTCGACTTCGGGTGCGACTTTATACACTATCGGAAGTTCAAAACAGGTTCCGCACGGTACAAAATATATTGCAATAGACGGCGGTATGGCTGATAATCCTCGACCGTCCATGTATCAGGCAAAATATGCGGCTGAAATTGCGAATAAAAAAGAAAATACGGCTACGGAAAGAGTTACCATCGCAGGCAGATTTTGTGAATCTGGCGACATTTTAATAAGAAATATTGAAATGCCTAAAACCGAAGAGGGCGATATTCTTTGTGTTTATAATACGGGTGCTTATAACTACTCAATGGCATCAAATTACAACAGAGTTACAAAACCCGCAATGGTATTGGTCAAAGATTCTCATGCTGAAATTATTATAAAAAGAGAATCCTTAGAAGATTTGGTTTCACACGATATAATTCCGAACAGGTTGAAAAAATGATGGACTACTTAGTAATGCTACTGCAAAATATTCTTGGAAATTGGCACATATACATCAAAGAAACTTTTAGTATAAAAAATATCTTTGAAATATGTATCATCGTAGCAATATTGATTGTTTTTTACAAAAAATTTATCAAAAACACTCACTCGGAAAAATTTATCAAAGGTGCTGTTGTTCTTGTATTTTTATGGGCGGCAAGTGAAATTTTAATTGCAATAAATTTGACAATTTTGGGTGTATTTTTACGTTCTATTGTTAGTTTGATTGCGTTAAGTTTAATCGTAATTTTCCAACCTGAATTGAGGAGATTTTTAGGCTATTTGGGGCAAATCGACTTTTTCAAAAGATTATTTGAAAGTGAAAAAGTTAAAGAAAACAACAAATCAATAGATGTTGTGAAAGAAATTATAGAAGCCGTTAAATATCTGTCAAAATCTCACACGGGAGCGTTAATTGTCTTTCAAAATGACCTGAGTAATACTTACCACGATGTCGGAACGATTCTTAATGCTGATGTTTCTACGGAATTATTGTTGACAATTTTCCACGTTAACACTCCACTTCATGATGGTGCGGTTGTTATCAGCGGAACTAAAATAATTTCAGCTGGCGTTTTGTTACCACTTACTGATGACCCTAAACTCAGTTGGAAATACGGAACCCGTCACAGAGCCGCAATAGGAATGACTGAAACCAGCAATGCTGCATGTCTTGTTGTTTCTGAAGAAACAGGTGATGTTTCGATTACTCTTGACGGTTCGTTAAAAAAATATGATGATATCCCGACCCTGAAAACAGATTTGGAAAATATTTTAGGGCTTAAACAAATTGAACATCAAGAAAAGAAATCTATCTTTAATATAGAAAACTTTATTACCTTGAAGAAAAAGGGAGAATAAACTATGGGGACAGCGGCAAAAGTAACAAAAAGAGAAGTGGTTTTGAAACTTCTGAAAAACTGCATTTTTATAACTCTTGGCGTTTTTATAGTTGCTTTTGCGTTGGAATCTTTCCTAATTCCAAATTCTGTAATTGACGGCGGAATTATCGGTATTTCAATGATTTTGAGTTATCTGACCAAATGGAATTTGGGTATAATTGTTGTATTGTTGAACCTTCCGTTTATATTGTTGGCATATAAAAAAATGGGGATAAAATTTGTTATAAAAACGATTTATGCGTGCGTGGTTTTAGCGTTAGCACTCAATATTTTTGCAAAATACACCGTGACGGAAGAAAGTTTCCTTGCAACGATTTTTGGTGGAATTATTCTTGGTGTAGGTGTCGGATTTATCCTGAAAAATGAGGCTTCTTTAGACGGTACGGAAATTTTATCGTTGAGTATTGCCAAAAAGTTCGGATGTTCTGTTGGTGAATTTATTATGGGAATAAATTTGTTCATATATTTTGCGGCAGGAAAAGTTTTTGGCTGGGAAAGTGCAATGTATTCAATTTTGACATACTTTGTAGCATCAAAGGTTATTGATATTGTCTTGGAAGGCTTTGACAGTTCAAAATCCGTCAGGATTATCAGTGATGAAGCCGGCACTATCGGAAATTCCCTTATTGAAAAATTGGATATCAGCGTAACTTATTTGAAAGGTATCGGTGGCTACACTGGACAGGACAAGGATTTAATTTATTGCGTTGTTTCACGTTTAGAAATGCCTAAAATGTTGGAAATTATAAAAGAAATTGACTCGAATGCTTTTGTTTCTGTGGTTGATGTTCACGAGGCTTATGGCGGAAGATTTAGAAAAAAGATTGACAAAATTTAACATATAGACATTTATATGAAAATATAATATACTTAAAATTATAGTAAAGAGGACGAGTGCGAAATGGCTAAACATTGTGATACAGTACCTATAGAGGTTACAATTTTAACGGCAGACCACGATATTAAAGGGGTTGTGCATGTTTCGAAATATACAAACACAAACAGAGAATTGACTGATTTGTTGAATGATAAAGAACGCAGATTTTTGGCGGTAACAAATGCCGAAATTTACCCGAGAACAGGCAACCAATCTCCGAGAAGATACAATTTCTTGGAAATTCACATGGATTATGTTCTTATGGTTCATCCGACATCTCAAGCAGTATTCAGAGATTCAGGCAAAACTCAGGAAGATATCGCAAGATTTAGAGATTTGAGATTGAAATTGAACCAAACAAAACCGTTCTAGGGTTGCGGTAATTTATAGAGTATAAAGTCAAGAGAGGTGGAATTTAGTTTACGAAATTCCACCTCAAAACTTCAAATCAAATTTAGAATTATCCCAAATATTTTTGTAGGGCTTCTTTGTTGAATACTTCAACACTGTTTTGAGAGTGGATAAATACCATACTTGAAATTAGGCCTTTCAAGGTGTCAAAATCTGAAAATGCCATTTTGTTTCTCAAATCTTCCATATTGTTTGCCAAAAATTCCATAATTATTGTTTTGTCGTTGAATACCAAACTTGAGAAATATTCAAAAGTTTCTTTTGAATTTATGCCTTCTAAATAGATAATATCAGGGTTTTGGAAGCCGATAAATCTTGCAGCTTTATCCATGTTAAATCCGACATTTTCGTTAAATTCACATTGATTTACGCCTGAAAGCTCATATTTTGCGATACTTTCAAGGGTCATAATGTTTTTGTATCGATT
The DNA here is from genome assembly GCA_004558955.1 of bacterium. Taxonomy (GTDB): domain Bacteria; phylum Cyanobacteriota; class Vampirovibrionia; order Gastranaerophilales; family Gastranaerophilaceae; genus Zag111. The sequence continues at coordinate 3,364 of SFZC01000136.1, forward strand.
TTTAGCCGCCTCAAGTAACAAAGAATAAATAACGTGTGTTTTTCCGCTCAAAGCCGAACCGCAAACCAAAATAATTCCGGGTTTGTCCAGTGACTGTTTGAGTTCTGCCAATTCTGTTTTTGATGAGATTATTTTGTCCAATGTTTTTGGCGGTTTGTAAATTTTTAAGAAAATTCTTTCACCCATAATTGTTGGGAAGGTAGAAACACTTGCTAATACTACGATATCGTCAACTTTGAAACATATTTTTCCGAGTTGCGGAACCTCAGACACTGACGGGTCGAGTTCTGAAAGTGTTTTTAATTTCGCAATAAATGATGCAACAAGAGTCGTCGGGATATTGCCTTTACTAGTAAATTCACCTTGTTTTTTGAAGTTTACACCAAGTCCGTCATCTTCACCTTGAAAAGTTACTTCGTGAGTGTCTTCAATAATTGCTTGTTTTAATATTGCACGAATAATTTTTTGAATATGCTCATCGCTCAAATCTTCTTTGTGCAATTCGTCTTGCCAATTATAACCTGAATTGCTATCGGTTGAGATTTTGCCAACATTTATGTCTGTTTTGTAGTATTCGTCAATCGCTTGCAAAATACTTTCTTCTGATGACAAAACAGGGTCGATTTCGCATTCTGCGGTTTCCATAATTTTGTCTATCGCAAACAAATCTCTCGGGTCTGCCATTGCGACAGTCAGAGTGTTTTCGATTTTGAATAGCGGAATAATTTTGTATTTTCTTGCATCTGAAAAATTGATGTATTTCAAACATTTTGTATCGAGTTCATAATCTTCAAGATTGACGAATGGAGTGTGGAGTTTTGATTCCAAAAATTTTATAAGTTGTTCTTCTGTCAAAAATCCCGAATTTATCAGCGCTTGACCAATATTGATATTTTGTGCGTTAGCAATTTCTTCAGCCTGTTCAACTATTTCATATTGAACAAGTCCTTCTCTCACCAAGTCGTATTTTAATGTTTCAAGGGTTTTGTTTGTTATTATATTCATCGTCTAGTTTTCCGTATCCAAATATTTTTGAACTGTTTTTACAACTTCATCAAGGTCAAAAGGCTTTGTTATATACTCATCAGCCCCTGTTTCTTCGCCGATAAGTTTGTCTTCCTCTTGAGAACGGGCGGTAACCATAAGTATCGGAATGTTTTTATATTTTGCATCAAATTTTAATAATCTGCTGATTTTGTAGCCGTTAATTCTCGGCATCATTACATCTAAAATTATCAAATCAGGTTCAATTTCT
>SFZC01000033.1 GCA_004558955.1 bacterium
TAGCTGAGCGATCTCAGAACCGTTCATGAAATCCTCCTAAAAAAACTTTTATCAAGTATTGTAGCATAATTTTTCCTATTGTACAACGGATAATTTCCGCAACTTCACGATACGGCTGCCGCTGACCAGCGCCCGGTCCGCTCCGGAAAACGGCTCACGCGGATCAAACACAGTCAGAAGCTGCGGCCCTGCGATCGTCTGATACCAGTCATCATACGCCACATACGGCAATGCAATGGCAAGCTGTGCCGCCTCACGCCGCCTGCGTTTTGCATCATTGATCTGTGTTTCCATATCAGAACGGATCCCATTCAGTTCCTGTGCGGAGAGTGCATATGGATACTGTTCAAACTCCCAGAGTGTCACCGCCCCCATGCCCTGCAGAATAAATCCGCCAGCGTGCCTACCGTGACACAGTCAGCCTCTTTTGGTCCCACATTGTAATATCCTGCTTTTTCGTGCTCCATCGCCTGTGCCGCCGCAATCTGCATATATGCTGCCAACGGCTCCAGCACATGCTGAAATGGCCGGATTGAGTATGGATTCCGGATGATAATTTCTTCCCCCTGCAATGCCGATCTCACACAGTCCGGAATAATGCGATCCCTGGAAAAATCTCCGCCGCCGATCACATTTCCTGCTCTTGCCGTCGAAACCGCAATTCCTTTTTCATCCAAAAATGATTTTCTATAACTGTGCGTCACCAGCTCGGAACAGGACTTGCTGTTGGAATAGGGATCAAAACCATCCAGCGGATCATTCTCACGATACCCCCACTCCCATTCTTTATTTTCGTATACCTTATCCGTAGTGACATTTAAAACAGACTGTACCCCCGGGGTGTTTCGCACGCATTCCAGCAGATTTACTGTCCCCATGACATTTGTCTCATATGTATATACCGGCTGCTCGTAGCTTGTCCGCACAATCGGCTGTGCCGCCAGATGAAATACAACCTGCGGCTGATACGTGTGAAAAACTTCCTGCAAGTGTGCCCAGTCACGAATGTCTCCCTCTACAGAAACCATCCTCGCTGCCGCACCGGAACAGTCAAATAATACGGCATCTTTTTCCGGTGGCAGCGCATAGCCAACCACTTTTGCGCCTGCCATCTCCAGCATCACACACAGCCAGCTTCCCTTAAAACCGGTGTGTCCTGTCACCAGTACCGTTTTCCCTTTGTAATATTCCAACCACTTCATTTGTTTACCCTCCATGGTTCTCTCTATCTCCATCTTCCATGATGAAGCTTAATCTTCCCACACCTTCCACGGTGCTTTATGCTGTGCCCATAAGTTTTCCATCAATGTCTTGTCACGGATCGTCTCAACCGGTGACCAGAAGCCTTCGTGGCGATAAGTCCGAACCGGCTCATCTCCCGCCAGACAATCCATAAGCGACAATGCAAAATGATTCTCCTGATTTTCCTTAAGGTAATCAAATGCGCGTGCTTCCAATACCATACTGCAGGCATTTACCCAGGAATGTTTCTGCTTTTTCCCCTGCTTTGTGCCAATATAACAGCCCTGCTCATTGAGCGCAAGGATCTCATTTCGACCGGTCGGATGTGCAATTGCCACTGTGGCAAGCGACTGCTGCCTGCAATGACTTTCTACCATTTTCTGTATGTCAATGTCCGACAGACAATCTCCATAAGCCACCAGAACCGGCTCATCTCCTGCCAGTTCACGCACCATGATCAGACGCTCCATCACCGAGGACTGCAGTCCGGTATCCACAATCGAAACCTTCCAGTCTTCTGTCTGTTTTCTATGTATTTCCACTTCATTGGTCTGTAAATCCACTGTGATGTCAGACTGGTAGATATAAAAGTTCATGAAGTAATCCTTGATCACTTCTCCTTTGTATCCGGTGCAAATGATAAAATCATTGTATCCATAATGCGCATATTGCTTCATAATGTGCCAGAGCATCGGCCGACCGCCAATCTCTGCCATCGGTTTTGGCATCTTTTCGTCCTCTTCGATGAGGGTACTTGGAAGACCTCCTGCTAAGATGATTACTTTCATATTGTCTGTTCTCCATTCAAAAATTATGTATAATATTTTTTAGCCCATGCAATAGTCTTATCTATTCCATCTTCAAACGTCACAGCTGGGTCAAAACCAACTTCTTTTTTTATTTTACTGATATCACCTTCTAAATACATTATACTATTTTCATCATAAGGTATTTCTCCATATCCAATATGAATATCTGCATTAATCTTATCCCTGATAATTTCTATGTATTGTTTCATCGCATATGCTTTGCCTGAAGAAACAATATAAGTTTCTCCATTCTTTCCTCTATCTGCCAATAATAATAATGCCCTGGCGGCATCATCCACATATAAAAAATCCCATATTTGCTCACATCGTGTAAGATTAGGGCTTTTTCCTTCCAATAAATTCCGAATTGTGTAATTTAATATCGTTGTATCTTGTGTATTCGGTCCATATGTGCTTAAAATTCTAGGCCAAATATGTTTGATTTTATATTTATCACACTCCAAACGTGTCATCTGTCCCGCACATAGCTTTGCCATTCCATATGCAGTTACAGGTGCTGGATAAGTATTTTCTGTCAGCCTTACATTCGCTTTTCCATACTCTGCCTGTGAACCTGCACCAACCCAGGTAAAGCACCCCAACTTTTCAGCCAATGTTACAGAATTCACTGAATACCGAATATTTTCTATTTGTGGTATCAGGTTGTTTCTCACTAAACGATTTGATGATTGCCATGCCAAATGAACAAAAACTTCTGCGGTCAAACCTGTTATATCTATTTTATTCTGATCCTCTAATGCACATGGTATTATTTTAATCCCTGAATTAACAGGAATTCTATTCTTATTTTTCGACTCCGGATTTACAAAGGCTAACACCTCTATATCGTTTCTTATACACTCATTAATAATAGCAATACCTAACGTACTAGTCGCACCTGTTAATGCAATTTTTTTAAATAAATACATTTATTTTCACCCTATTTTAACGACGCTGCCCCATCTACTGCTAAAACTGCTCCTGATACATAAGAGGCTTCATCTGAAATTAAGAATAATGCTGCATTCGCAATTTCTTCTGGTTGAGCAACTCTTCCCATCGGAATCGAATCCTCAAAACGCGAAAAATCTCTATTCGTAAAAAAAGGAGTTTCTGTTACCCCCGGACATAAACAATTTACCCGTATCCCCTTAGGCGTGTAATTCAATGCTAATTGTTGTGTAAATTTAATTGCTGCAGATTTTGAAGCACAATAGGCATAATTTGCTTTTCCTCGAACTAGTGATTGTAACCCGTCAATAGATGTATTATTCAAAATATTTCCTTTGCTCTGTTCTATCAATTCTATGAAACTTTGCGTAATTCTCATAATTGAATGTACATTTGTATCAAACACCTTCAACCAATCTTCCTCTTTAATCTTTTCTAGAGGATCCGTAATCAATATGCCAGCATTGTTTACTAATACATTTAAACTCCCATATTTTCTTAAAACTTCTGCTTTTAAATTTTCAACAGATTCTTTGTCCGTTACATCACATTCAATGAAATCTGCCTTTCCCCCTTCTTTTGCAATTTCCTCCACAATTCTAATTCCATTTTTCTTATTACGTCCCACAATAATAACTTCTGCACTCTCTTGTGTAAATTTTTTTGCAAAGGCCTCGCCTAATCCAGAAGTTCCGCCGGTTATTAATACTCTCTTACCTTCTAATCTTTTTCCCATTTATTTATCTACTTTCCTCCCACAAAGGAATTAACATATTTGATTCCAATTCTGCCTTTTCCAAAAATGGTGCCAGATCTTCCAATGGTGGTGAGTATAACGAACCATCTTTCCTTTTTTTTGCAGCTGATTTTGGCTCAAAAAATTGTTTTGTATCACAACGTACTTCCAACATACAAAAACCTTTTTCTGTCTTTAACCACTCAACTGCATTATCCAAATCATTTCTATCTTCACAATATGTATACGGAATTCCGTATGCATACGCAATTTTCTTAAAATCCGGAAACCCTAAATCATGGCTTTCCGGTCCAATTCCCACAAAATTTGCATGAAACAGATTTGATTGCGTAATACGAATCTGTTGATATCCTTCATTATTAATAACAATTATTTTTATCGGCAGACGATTTGTCACAATAGTTTGAAGTTCCTGTATATTCATTTGAATACTTCCATCTCCTGCAATGCAGACAACAGAATTTCTATCATTTGCAATACATGCACCAATAGCTGCCGGAAGATCATATCCCATTGATGAAATTCCACAATTCATAATGAATCTATTTCCTTTTCCAATATAATACGTCTGGCTTCCCACTACACTGGCAGATCCATTTGCCACTACTGTAATCATATCTTTTGGCAACTGATGACTAAAAAAATCTATAAATCCATATATATTTAACGGCTTCTCCTGCTGCTTTTGTTTCTTAGAAACTACCGGATACTTTTCTTTCCAATTACAACATCTTTTATACCAGTCAGGATTTACTTTAATATTCTCTGTCTTTTCATTCAGCAATCTCTGAATAAATACTCCGGCATCCATACATATTGGAATATCTACCCGTATCGTTGGTTTATCTAATTCCTCTTTGTCAATATCAACAACAATAATATATGCCTCTCTTGCCCATGATTGCGGTTCATACCCAATTTGATAAGTGTTCAACCTGCTTCCAATTATCAATAGTACATCGCTATTCTGCACAGCAAAATTTCCTGCTCTGTCTCCCATTATCCCAGCACGCCCGGTATAATATGGGTTATCCGTTTCCATTAAGTCAACACTATCCCAACAGGTAACTACCGGAATTTTTAACTTATCAACTAATTTCTGAAATTTATCGTATGCCCCCGCAATTCTAATTCCATTTCCCGCGTAAATAACAGGCCTGTTTGCATTTTTCAGTTTATCCAGAACTGTCTTTATATTTGCATTCCAATCCTTTTGATCAGAACCATCCCTATATGACTTATAACTTCTTAGTTCGTCCGTTTCAACCATAACACCCTGTATATCAACTGGAACTTCAAGCCAGCATGGTCCCGGACGACCATTAACCGCTATTAAAAAAAGTTTCTCTAATAAATACAAGACATCATTCGCATCCATCAGTACTTCTGCAGCTTTCGTAAAATTTGACAATGAAGATACAATGTCAAACTCCTGCGGTCCAAGTGCCCTGAGATGAAGATTATTCTTTCTGACTGTTAAAGTCGATTTACATTGTCCAGATATTACTATCATCGGGATAGAATCCTGATATGCTCCAGCAACACCATTAAGTGCATTAATTGCTCCTGGCCCACTTGTCACGCATACTCCTGCCATCTCATTATTTACTCTGTAATATGCCTCTGCCGCCATTGACGCAGCCTGTTCATGATGATGATAAATACATTGAAGCTGTTCATGATGCCCAAACGCATTATTTAGGTGCATTGCCCCACCACCAACGACTGTAAACACGGTTTTTATTCCATGATCTGCAAAATAATCTGCTATAAAATCTGCAACTTTAATTTTCATCTTTTTACTTCCTCATTCTGTATAAATCTATAAAATATCTAATTGCATTTTCTATTTCTGTTTCTTTCATATCATGAACTACAGATAATTTGCTCTTCTCATCATACTCTGTTATCAATACAGCTGTCAGCGAACTATTAATCTGTTTCTTATCTTTATGTATTGCTCTCATATAAACTTTCAATGGCTGCTCCAAAAGTTCCACATTGATATCAATGACCTTTAATAGCACCTCCTCACTTCTTTTTATTACCTCTTCCGAAATATATTTTCGCTTAAACGAAATATAGTCTGCTATAATCATGCCAATTGCAACGGCCGTTCCATGTGGTATTTCATAATCTGTTATTACCTCTATTGCATGTCCAAATGTATGTGCAAAATTCAGTTTTATTCGTTCTCCTTTGTCAAATTCATCTTTTTCAATAAAGGTTCTTTTAAATAACAGGCTGGATTCCACAAATTCACAAATAACCTTTTGATCTCTGTTTAATAACGCAGTGATATTTTGTTCTATTTTAGCTAATCCGTCCCATCCTTTCATTATATTAAATTTTATCACTTCTCCTAAACCACTCTTAAAATCCCGCTCTGACAAACTTTTAAAAAACTGTGCACAGATGTAAATTTTATCTGGGGGATAAAATGTTCCTAATAAATTCTTATACTTCTTATAATTTAACGAAGTTTTTCCCCCAATACAACTATCACAAGCCGCAAGTAATGTTGTCGGAACAAATATCCAATTAATTCCACGATATGTAATATTAGCTACAAACCCTGTAATATCCTGTATAATTCCTCCTCCAATAGAAATCAACGTAACATTTCTTTTTGCCGGAATTTCCGTGATTTTTTCACAAATTGACAGGGCTGTTTCAATAATTTTATTATCTTCTGTTGCTTCAACAATATACAAACGCTCCCTTTTTATTTTTTGAAATTGGTCACGATAAATTGCATATATATTCTGATCAATCACATACTGTGCATTTTCTGCTTTCAATAATACTGTAAGAAAATCTAAGTTGTCTTCCAATATTACCTGATATTGTTTTATGTGTGAATTAATTTTCATAAATCATCGTCTCCTATATTGCAGCGCTATTAATATCCTCTTTTAAATCATAAATCGAAAATGTAATAAAATTAATATTCATTTGTTTTCGAAACTCTTCTATACATTTTTTTACATGATTATTTAAATACGAAGCTTCTTTTTTTATAAATCCATATTCCATGGTCGGATTATAATAATTATCCTCTTTGTCCGAATATCCATCAAATCCAGCACAATCAATTTTTTTGATTCCTATTTTATCCAAAAGTCTTATCAACATCAAAAATGAATTATCTACAATTTTTTGATTTTCTTCTAAAAGAGAAGTTCTGTTCACTATAAAATCAAAGTTCCCGTCTATACATTGCACATTAGATGTTCCTATATATTTCGCTGTTGTCTTTTTAACACTCATATCATGATATCTTTTTCCATTTGTCACAAATACACAATCAATAGGTATTGCCTCTGGAATATAATTAACGGAAATTATATATGGATGGCTTTCTTTTATAAATTTTTTTATTTTAGCCTCTTGTAAACGAACATTCTTTCCAGGTCCAATAAGTAACAACGACTTTCCTCTTATCTCCTTTTTAAAATCGTCCAATCCCTTCTCTTCCGGAATATTATCTTTCAAATATTTTCGATATTCTTGTTCTGCAACCACCTCATCATATAACAATTTCTTATCTTCTGGTTCTACTGTCGACAACAATTCGTCCACTCTGGTTATGGATAAATTTTGCTTCTGTTTATAGTATGAAACATAATTTGGATGACATCTGTTTTTTGCACACAGATAATAAAACGTTTTATACCCCCAAGGTGTATCTTCATAAAAAATTTTTACAGATTCTTCAATTGCCTCTAACATCGCATCAATATTATAATTTTTTTCATACTTTTCATTTAATCGCATACCTAAGAGTTCCAGTGGCGCATTCCCCGCACTTTTTCCCATGCCAAATAGTGTTCCATCAACTATAATATTTCTACTTGTCTTTTTATCTAAAAATTCCAATGCATTCGCATATGCTAATTGCAAATTGTTATGAGCATGAAATCCTATTTGCACTTGTTCACTGACATTTTCATCCAAAATCTGATAATAATGCAACAAATCTTCCGGATGTAACAAACCATAAGTATCCACCATTGATACAGCATAAGGTTTCACATCATTTACCAGTTGAATTAATTCCAATAATTCTTTATCTGAATAAGCTGTAATGGATACAAGTTGTGAAAAAACCTTATACCCCAACTTTTTCAGTTTCCTGCAATATTCCATAGCTTCCTTCATTAGGTGTTTCTTAAATATCACTCTGATTCCATCCAAAAAACTATCTTCACATCTTGATAAGTTTTCAATAGAACAGGTTCCATAATCAATCATTCCAACTATCATTGCCTGTTTTTTATTAAGATTTCCAAAAGTTTTATCTACACACTCTGAAGTAGGCATAATACTACGATCAATGTCATATGGTCTTCTTCCATCTAAGAATCCAATTTCAATAATATCAATCCCCGCATCTACCAAACGCTTAAATATACTGATTAAATTTGTTTGCCCAAATTTCCAATCATTAATATAACCACCATCTCGTAATGTACAATCTAAAAGTTTTATTTTTCTCATAGCATTCCTTTGTCTTATCCCGTTTTTTTAGCTATCTATTTTTTGAATTATTTTATCATAAGAAATATCCTGGATTTCCATTCCTTGCTGATATAAATATTTTGCCACTTCGACAAATGCTCTATTTTTTTGTTCATTTTTCTTATCATCAAGTTCTATGATTTTCTGCAAATAAGCTTCAAAACAATCTTGTATAAAACTTTTTATTTTTTGATTTCCCTCACCTCTTATAATTTTGTCCGTAAACTTATTCGCTTCCAAAGATAATTTGATACAGACTTCATCCCATTTCATTTGTTCACTACTTTGTTCCCAATAATATAGGTACGCCAAATAAAGTAAATAATATGTTTTAACGATCCTTTCCATAACTACCTGTATTTGTTCTTCCGAACTAAGTCTCAATTCATCTAACATGAACTCTATTGCCGACTCCATTTGCTCTACTCGGCTTTCATATTTCATATAAGATAGTAATGATTTGCTACCACCCTCTTCACTTTGTTTTTCATACTTACTTTCCCATAAACAAATAGGATTTTTCCATACATCTCCATATTGTGCTATTATCGTGGCTATCGCCGAATGAACATAATATTCTACAAATAAATTTCCTCTGTTTTTTTGAATCTTTTCTATTATTTTATATTTTGAAATGATAGAATTATTAAAAACTAAACCTGTTAAATAATTACTATTTACTGCACATTCTATTGCTCGTATTCCTGCAGGATACATTTGTATTGTACCATTTGCAAAATTTGCTCCATATCCACTTGTATAAGACATTGCCATTTGCAAATTTTCAAATAAAAACTGCATAAATTCTGACAATTTATCCAAAACAAGAAAATCCTCATCACTACACATTACAAGAAAATGTCCTGTCGCGTGAGCCATAACATTTAACACGTTACTTGCATATCCCTGATTCGTTTCAAATGAGGTATACACCAATCTTGAGTCAGCTATTTTTGAAATTTGATCATAATATTCAGCTTCTACTTGTGATCCATTGTTTGATACAACAATTTCAATTTCTGCATCATACTCTAAATTTAAAAGCTGATTTATATTCTCAAGTAAAATTTTTCCTCTATTATAACTTGGAATACCAATTGTCAAAAAAACATTATTTTTTTCTCTTTTTTTCAATAAGCGCTTTTTATGTAAATCTTCGAAAAAGGTGACATACTTCTGGCTATCTTTAGCTATAATTGAACGAGGTATATAAAATTCTGAATACTCCTCAAAAAAGAGTTGCATCATTTTTTCATTTTCAAAAATAATTGCATTTTCCAAGAAATATTTCCTTATTTTGGGCAATTTCAAAAAAGAAGCAAATATTTCCTTGTTTTTATTTAATATGATATATATTGTATTATATTGTTTATTTAACAAAAACGGTATCATCTCACGTATATCACAAGTTTGTGTAATTAATAAACTTTGAAAAACATGCTGCCGATTATCAATCTGTGCTTCAAAGTTTAAATCAATGTTCCCCACAAATCTTTGCTCTTCTTTATACCATATATAGAATTTTTCATCTGAAACCGGAATAAAATCTAATTGTGTATCCTCATACGCAACCTCTATCAGACCGTCTGCCTGTGTCTGATAATTTTTCTTAAATTCCTCTATATTCGGTTCAACAAAAGCCTGATATAAAAAATCTAAAATTTGTTCTTTTTCATAGCCAAGTTCATATAATTCAATTAAATTTTGTACTGCTTCATCATATTTATTCAGCTCAAACAAATTCATCGCATATTCCAATTTATCTTTCATAGTATTTTTCCCATCTTCATATAATTAAACGCTTTTTTCAACTGCCATACTCTTTAATATTTTTTGACTGAAACTAAGCTTTGGATATTCGTAAAGACTCTTATGTACCACTGATTCATCAAACATCTTGACAAATAGTCTCTCTCTAAATAGACGATTTATAAGTAACCAAACTCCAATTTTCAAAATTTCAGATGAATTTCTTTGAATGCTTCATTCTTTTTCTCCACTAATGATAGTAGTCTTGAAATAGAACTCCCTAAAGCACTTCCCCATTTACTTATCTTCATTATACTTTTCCAAACTACCTTACAGCAATTCCAATCCTACACTCTAGTTTCTAAAGTTCTTTTGTTTAACCCAAACACATGATATCATCATCTTTATTTAATAAATATCTCTTCTGTTAAATTTTCTAAAACTGAAGCATATCCATATAGCAAATCCATATATTTTTTCCCTTGACGTGCAATCTCCAATCCCTCTTCTTCCAGACTATCGTATCGAAAATACTGAGACGTACGAATAATTTGTTCTGCATCAATCATTGTTTCTTGTAGTATTTGATAATTTTCATTTTTTTGTATTTCTTTACTATTATTTTTTATACGACGCAAAATTTTCAAATAAGCGTTTTTATCCATATTCTTGCTATTACATAAATGTTCGAGTTTATTATAGATATATTCACCCTTTTTAGCCAGTTCCTTAATTTGTTGTATTTTTTTAGGTGTTTTTTTCAAATATTCATCTATTTTTTTTTGTTCCTCTTTATTAAAGCATGGATCTAGTTTTTCGAAATATTGCTCTATATTCACTTCTTTTGTACATTTTTCATCAATTACTTCTTGCAATGTCATTATTTCTGTACCTTCAATTTTTGCCCCACCCTCAGTTGCATTTATAAATCTTGTATTAAAATGTAATTTCCATTCTTTAATAAAATCTTCAAACCACAGACGATAACTATTTAAATTTGTCAAAGTCGGAACAGTTTCTTCGTAATTTCCCGCAACATGCATATAATTTGTTGTATCTTCTTCTTTAATTTCTTTTTTAAAAGCTCCATCAACATGTGATTTGTTGCCTGTATACGCCAAATCTTGTCCAACAAATACAATTGTATCGAATCCCAAATGGCAGACTAATGAAAATGCTAACGTAGCAACAGATCCACCAAATGGAATACCTGCGATTTGCTTTTTATTTATTGCAAATATTTTATAGACATATTCATATTGTTCATCTACAAAAAATTTCTTTCCTTTATGATAATCAAGAATTTGCTTATTCCCTGTAAGCAATGTTAATAATGGTACGTTTTTTCCATCGTCTGTTTCAACCAAATCAAGATATTTAATGCCATCTAACATTGCATACATATCTGGTTTTATGCCAGCTTTTGCTAAAGGTTTCAGTGCTGTATCTACCGCAATAATAAACGCTTTATTTTTTGCCTTTTTTAATAGTTTTATATTTTTACTTAATGAAGGACCTGCTGAAACCACAATAGCTGGTATATCTGTTGGAAATACCCCATCTAATTGTTTAGCTGTATATCCCGTTTTTATATATTGCACATTATGATATAAATTATCAGCAACTACTTTATTAAATCTTTTCTGTGTTAATACATTAATCTGATATTGTTCCGATATTTTAACAATTTTGTTTAGAATTTTTTTGCATTTTTCCGCTTCAAAAACTTCATAATTTGGCAATATGATATGCTTCATTAATGGGATTTTATCTCCCTTAATCATTGTATTTAATAATGAATCCACACCATCATCATTTATTCCTTCAACTACCAATGCAATTGTTCTCTTTCTAAACATTTTATTAATATCAATTATCTGCATTTGTTTATAAAAAACAGAAAATGAAGGTTCGTACAATAAAACATTTACCGTTTCATCTGTTCTAGATAATAATTCTTCTAGATAATACAAGTTTCCCATACCAATTATAATAACTGGTGAATATGGTACTATTTTACCTAACATATTAATTTGATTAATAGCATGCGCCCGGCAATCTCTTTTCCCACCTAAATATAAAACTCTATTATTTTTTTTTACCTTAAGAATATAATCTCCCACATAATTTATTTCCGCATAAACCTCTATATTTTCTTCCTCTAGAAGTGTATCCTTCTTTTGTTCAATTATTTTTCTAATACCTTGAAAACTTTTTTCAAGGACTTCCATATTCTTTTCAAACCAATTTTTCATCTTTAACTTGCTCCTCTGATTTTGGAAATAATATCATTTTAATGTATTCACTAATTCCCTGTTCCAGAGCATCCATCATTAAAACCCTGTCTTCCTGTTTTAACGCCTCTGTTATATCTTTTACTATTTCTATCAAATTTCGGCATAATAAATCATATTCTTTCTTTGAAATTCCAAATTTATTTTTCTCTAAAAACCAATTTATAAAATCATTTATTTCCGGAATTAATGACTTTGCCATTTTCATATATTGTGTATTTTGATGATAAGTCACATAATATCCTATATAATTTATTTTTTTATATAATTCTCTTATTTTTTGATCCATCTATTTTCCATTAACCTTTATCTCGTATGAAAATTTTTTATGTTTTCTATTAATTTCAATTTTATATAGCTATATTCTTTATGAATTTTGTCTTATTTTATAAATATATTTTCTTTTATATCATTTATATTTTTCCGAGATATAAAAGAATATACAAGTTATTTCAGTAATAATTTCCAATTAATATATTGAGCATAATATATAGAAAAAACCAGCATAAGGCTGGTTTTTTCTATCATTTTCATTTTCGTTATAAATTAAAATTTTACTGTAATAATGAAAGGACACCCTGTGAAGACTGATTAGCCTGTGCGAGCATAGACTGACCTGCCTGTGCAAGAATATTATTCTTGCTGTAGTTAACCATTTCATCAGCCATATCAGTATCACGAATACGAGACTCTGCTGACTGTGTATTTTCAGATACATTATCCAAATTTGCAATTGTATGCTCTAATCTGTTCTGTAATGCACCAAGGGCAGAACGTTGTGTAGATACACGATTAATAGCTCCCTGAACAGCTTTAAGAGTTGCATTTGCCTTATCATAACTGCTTACATCTGGTCCGCTTAATTTAGCACTTGCGCCAAATCCACCAACAGTTGTAGTTTCTGTCTTCGCTTTTGAAAGAAGAGTTTCCCAGTTAGCAGATGCTGCTTTACCATATTTTGAAGCAATCTGTGCTTTTCCAAATGAAACGGCAGAAGCTTTACCGTCCATTCCCTTTGTACTAGCATAATACTTACCATCTGTTGAAACGGCAATCATGTCATCTGTAAATGCTTCCGCTCCTGTTTTCTTAGCCGCCGACTTAAATAAAGCTTGATTGCTAGCCTTAGTTTTCTCAGTATCATATGTATAATCTGTTCCCATATAGGATATTCCTGAATATGATTTTGATTTCTGACCATCAAAATATTTAATATCCTTTAATCCTAATGTGTCAGCATCCATTTTACCAATGCTAATATTAATACTCTGACCTGCATTTGCTCCTACCTGAAGTTTTTTATCAGCGAAAGAACCATCTAACAGATTTTGTTTATTAAACTGAGTTGTTTCTGAAATTCTATCGAGTTCCTCTGTCAATGCAGATAATTCCTGATTAATTGCATCACGATCAATTTCCTGATTTGTATCATTTGCA
Organism: bacterium; assembly: GCA_004558955.1. Classification (GTDB taxonomy): domain Bacteria; phylum Cyanobacteriota; class Vampirovibrionia; order Gastranaerophilales; family Gastranaerophilaceae; genus Zag111. The sequence continues at coordinate 13,761 of SFZC01000033.1, forward strand.
CCCTGAACAGAAAGTTCATTCATACGCTGTAAAATAGAATGTGATTCATTTAACGCGCCTTCTGCTGTTTGGATAAGAGATACACCATCAGATGCATTATCAGATGCCTTATTTAATCCGCGGATCTGGCTTCTCATTTTCTCAGAAATCTTTAATCCTGCAGCATCATCACCTGCGCGGTTGATCTTGTAACCAGATGATAACTTTTCTGCTGATTTAGACTGTAAACCTGAAGTAATTCCTAACTGGCGATTAGCATTCATTGCCTGAAGATTGTGCTGTACTACCATGCCCATAATTGTTTCCTCCTTGAATTAAGTTACAGCTTCCATGCTGTAATTGATTTGATATTTGATTGTAAGATTTTCCTCTTTACGGCCGTACGCTCCGGTCAGAGGTCTGTCTTGTGGGGTAAGCAACGGGGTTTCCTTGCTTACTTACTATATATATCGGACAAGGTCTGAAATACTTTAGTCCCAATTTTAATTTTTTTAACCGATTTTTATAGTGCCACCGGAACTTTTCCTTCCAGTATTGCACGGATCTCATCCAAATTCTTTCCTGTGATGGATGCAATATTTTCTGGGGTCATTCCGCTGTGGTTCATATTGATAATGATTTTTGCCTCCCCTTCCGATTCTCCCAGCTTTCTGGCAGCACTCACTTCACGTTCAATGTCATCCTTCATCAATTCTCTCAACGCATCACACATATTCGCATCCCTCCTTATTTCACGATACAACTCATCATTTGCCCTAACACTTACCTGTAACACAGCCTCAACATTCTGTCGGTCACGCGGTGTATTCATTTCTTCCACGTTCCTCAGGAATTCTTCTATATCTTCTTTTTTCGCATGGTTTGACAAAATCCGCAAACTTCGATGCTCTCCCGGCTCTAATTCCTGTGTCACAATAATCTGCGCTGGAAACGGTAAATGTTCTGTCACATAATAAATTCCCGGATATTTTTCTTCTATTTTATGTCCATACTTCTGCAATGTCAAAAACATTTTCTCTGATCGGGTTGCTCTGAAAATAGATACTGTCAGTTCATTGATTGGAACTGCATCTACACGTTCTCCATAACCTTTGTACAGACATGCATATCCAACTGTCTTATAAAAATCATCAATGGTCAGTGCATCTTCCGGACTCTTATACTCGATCACATTATAGGTTCTCATGATGTGGCCAATTTCATTCTTAATTTGTCCGGTACTCCCTTCTTTTATGATAAGAAGGTCGATACGGATTGGTTCCTTGCTCAGATTGTATTCCGGCTTTAACTCCAGCCATTCAATGTCTTCATGGAATTCCAGCCCCGCAGCGGCACAGAATGCCGGATGCCACTGGAGCTTGTCTGGTGCATTTTTCAAATTGCTTCCTCCTGTTTGTGTGAATCACGATTCCGCAACATCGCAATTTGTTTTCGTGCACAAATGCTTAGTTTTCACCTCTTTCCTTTTCGTTTTTCCCTCTGCAATCTTTTCCTGTCTTTATGATAACCTATTTATTTTTCTCCATCAAGCAGTTTCTTGTATCCCAAACACCCGAAATAATCTCATCGTTACTGTTCGCATCAGATTGTTAACGGAATCAATTATTAAAAAAAGTGATGATATATTGTTTTTCATATACATCATCACTTCTTTTTACTTTCTTATGTTGTTTTTAGATATTTCTTATTTTTCCTCTAACCCCGGCCACTCCTGGTCTTTCTCCGAAAGTGTCAGCGGCGTTCCATCTGTCATGCAATATCCTTCCGCCGACGGCGTTCCGTGATACTCACCTGTCACATCCGGCCACCGGATACCGATCTTTGGGTCATTCCATGCCAGTCCGCCCTCGTCGTTCGGATGCCAGAAGTCATTGACTTTATAGCAGAACTCTGCCTCGTCGGACAGGACCAGAAAGCCATGCGCAAAGCCTTCCGGAATCAGGAACTGTTTTTTGTTTTCTTCCGACAATTCCACACCATACCATTTTCCATAGGTCGCGGAACCTTCCCGCAAATCCACCGCCACATCAAATACGCTACCGCGCACAGCGCGCACGAGTTTGCACTGCGGATAGTTGATCTGGAAATGCAGTCCGCGCAGTACGCCTTTGACGGACATGGACTGGTTATCCTGTACAAACTGGATATCGAATCCGGCTTCTTTCATTTCCCTCTCATTGTATGTCTCCATGAAATATCCGCGGGCATCCCCGTGTACGGCCGGTGTAATCACACACAGCCCTTCGATACCGCCGACATTTTTTTCCACTGTTATCTGTCCCACTGTTTTTTCCTCTTTCATGCTGATTTGTATCTATTCAGAACCCCCTCAGAATAGTTACGCTGATTTTAATATTTCACCCTGCCCTCTGCGACTGCTTTTAAATGCTCTCCATACGGGCTCTTTCCGTAGCGTATCGCAGAATCAAGTAATTTTTCCCGGTCAATCCACTGATTGATATATGCAATTTCTTCCGGTGCGGAAATGGTCACGCCTTGACGGTGCTCGATCATCTGCACAAATGCCGCTGCATCCAGCAGGCTGTCCATCGTTCCGGTGTCCAGCCATGCAAACCCACGTCCGAGCAGCTGCACATTTAAGTTTTTCTGCTGCAGATACAGGTCATTTAAGGTGGTGATCTCCAGTTCGCCGCGGGCGGATGGCTGCACCTGTTTTGCCATTTTGCTCACGCCTGCCGGATAGAAATACAGTCCGGTCACGGCATAGTTGCTCTTTGGCTGTGCCGGTTTTTCCTCGATGGATACTGCTTTTCCGTTCGCATCGAAATCCACGACACCAAAACGCTCCGGATCGTTGACATAATAGCCAAAGACGGTTGCCTGTCCCTCTTGTGCATCCTTTGCGGCATTGCGCAGAATTTTTCCGAATCCGTTTCCATAGAAAATGTTGTCTCCGAGCACCATGGCACAGGCATCCTCTCCGATAAATTCTTCTCCAAGTAAAAATGCCTGTGCGAGTCCGTCCGGGGACGGCTGCACTTTGTAAGACAAATGAAGCCCGAACTGGTTTCCATCCCCCAAAAGTGCCTCAAATCGCGGGGTATCTTCCGGCGTGGAAATAACTAAAATATCGCGGATGCCTGCCAGCATCAGTGTAGACAGCGGATAATAAATCATCGGTTTGTCATATACCGGAAGCAATTGTTTACTGGTTACCATCGTCAGCGGATACAGCCGTGTCCCTGCGCCGCCTGCCAATATAATTCCCTTCATTTAAAATACCTCCAAAATTCTGTTTGCACAGTTTGCATAGATATTGTTAGTATACCACAAAATGGGAGTGATTGTAAATCACTCCCATGTCTTGTGTTATCTTATCCCATGTCTTGCGTCTTCTTATCTGTTCTGATACATATC
>SFZC01000137.1 GCA_004558955.1 bacterium
TTGTATGTTTGCGTTGCCCTTGTTTTAACAGGAATTGTTCCAATCAATAACATTGATATTCAAGCACCTATCGCACACGCAATAAAATACTTAGGTAAAGATTGGTTGAATTGGTTTGCCGGATTGATTTCTATCGGAGCGTTATGTGCATTAACCTCAGTTTTATTGATTTACCAACTCGGCACAACAAGAATTTTATACGCAATCAGTCGTGACAAATTTTTACCGAAATCTTGGAGATTAATTCATAAAAAATACAGAACTCCACACATTATGACTTGGATTTCAGGTATCATTGTTATCTTGTGCGGTCTGTTTATGGATTTGAATATATCTGCAGCACTATGTAACTTCGGAACATTTACTTCCTTTGTAATTATCTGTCTTGCGGTACTAATTTTGAGAAAAACTGCACCTGATAAGCCAAGACCGTTCAAAGTTCCGCTTTGTCCTTGGTTTCCGCTTGCCGGCATAGCGATTTGCGGAATACTTATTTTATTTTCATTAAAAACACTCAAAACGTCTTCCGTTTACTTTCTACTTTGGCTTATTATCGGAGTTTTGATATATGCCTTGTATGGATACAGGCAAAAACGACTTGAAGAAAGCGGAAAAATAAGAAGAAAAAAATCCGTTTAAAAAGAATTTATATCAATTTACAGAATTTCTTAACCAGTCAAAGTATCTTGGTTCTCGGAGAAGTTTACTTGCGCAACCCATTCCGTTCATATTGTTGCCGTTGCCTTTAATACAATATTGTTCTTCAGGGAATGTAGTACCGGCAAGCCCCATTGCTTTTAACCCGTCATCTGTCATTTGAAAGCAAAACAAATCCCATCCAAGCTTGTTTGGTTGTTTCTTGCCGTTCAGATCAATAAATATCCAAATTGGTGGATTGTCACTACCATACGGATTTTCAAAAAGTAATATTGTGCCGTCAGCTAATGCTATTTGTCCATCATCAAAATAGTACATTGGTATCGTTGTATTTCCTGATAAATTATAATATTTGTCTTTTGAAAGGTGAAAACATTCACTTGTCAAAGTTGAATTATTACCACAATCTACAGTATTACTCAAATACTTACGAAAATTTTTGTAAAAAGGTTCATTTTTGTTACCTGTAGCGGTAAGTGGAATATCATCCGCTTCCATCTTTTTCATAACCTGTTGAATTTGTGAATAGTTTTTTAAAAATTTTGTTCTAAATTGCTTGTTAGTGATATTTGCCTGCAAAGTGGGAAGTGTCATTGCAGATACTATACCTATTATTCCAAGCGTGATTAATATTTCAGCCAAAGTAAACGCTTTTTTCAATTTTATTCTCCTATGTTATAAGCTCTTTATTTGCAATTATTCAATCTAATTTATCTAAAAATACTATTTTTTAGATAGTATGTCAATATAATAAAGTATCTTTTATATCGTTAATGGAAATATAAATTGTTTATATAATTTTACAGGTGGTAATTATGGAAGATATAAAAATACTTTTTGGAAAGAAAATAAAAGAATTACGAATAAAAAGGAAAATGTCCCAAGAGGAGCTTGCCGAAAAAATTGACATTGCCGAACGTAATTTAAGCAAAATCGAATGCGGAAAAAGTTTTATTCGAGCAGAGAAAATCGCAAAACTTGCACAAGTATTGAGTGTTGAACCAAAAGATTTATTTGATTTTGCACCAAACGAAAATTTATCTGATATAAAACAAGATTTACATGAATCTATAGACAAATGCAGTGAAAAAGAAATCCGAATATTGTATGAAATTTACAAAATAATGAGTTATTTTTAACAATAAAAAAGACTTCTTTGAGAAGAAGTCCTTTTTATTTCCCAAAATCTTTTCGCCTTTTTCCTTGCCACTGATTAACTCAACAACGTTTCTAATAAATTTGCATTTTGCATAGCACCTGTAGATTCTTTGATTTTTTGTTTGTAGATGTAAGTTCTCAAAGCTTCTCTGATTAACTCACTTCTTGAACGGTTTTCTCCATCTGCTACTTGGTCGATTTTGTTTAAAAAATCTTCGGGCATTGAAATTAATACTCTAGCCATATATTCTCCTTTTTTATTCTCTGGTGCTTACATATATATAAAAACATCGTATATAAAAAAAGTGCTATTTTTATATCTATAAAATATATACAAATTCTAAAACCATTGATATTATTGGAATTGTAGGATATATCTTATTTTAATATTTCTTAACAAACCTTCAAGAAAAGAAAGTCAAGCATGAAAAAAGGCATGGAAAACAAAATATCCATGCCTGTAAAAACTTCAAATTTAAACCTAATAATTCATCATGAACATTATAATAAATCCTGCGGCAATCATTGCTGGTCCAAACGGAAGATACAACCCGTCAGTCGTTTTATTTTTCAAGCCTGAAAGAACCTCTTTGCAAACGAATAAACCGAGCATTGCCAAAACTATCGTGCTACCCCAGTATGCGATAGGATTTTCAAGCCAATTCAACTTGTCGGCAAAAATGTAACTTACTGTATAAATAATAAACGCAACAAGCGAGCCAAAAGTAGTCCAATTCTTGTTCTTAACCAATTTTGTTAAATATAGCGGAGTAGTAACAACAACTTGAATTATTACGCTTAAAACCAACACAAAAAGCATCAACAAAACTGCCCTCATCAAAGAACAAGGTTCTGTTGTTGCCCAAAGCCCTGCCAAAACAGTTCCAAGCCCAGCCGCAATATAAGAATCACCTTCCCCAAAGGCACGAGAACCTGCTATCAAATACCCGAGCCTTGCAACAATTTCCATTACAACAAACCCGACAATACCTGCGACAACCGAGCAAACAACAGGAGAAGCCAAAATTTCTTTAACTCCCAAGTTTAGCGATACGCCTTCTTTATGATAAATATAAGCAGAAGCCAAAGTATATAGCAAACTGAAAATTACACCGATTGAAATAAGCGGAACAGTGTGAGCATCGGCAACTTTTTTCTCGATAATATCAGTACCTGCAATCGCAATAAACAAACCAGTTACGATTAGTGCAAATATATAGGCTAAAACCTGAAACCAGCCGATAGGTTGCATAACTGACAAACCGAAAAGCGGGTCAATCGGGTTACAAATTTTCAAAAATAAAGCTAAAAACATACATCCCGTGAAAAATTCCACAAACGGATATTGCCAACTAATATGCTCTTTGCAATACGCACATTTTCCACCTAAAAATAAATATGATAAAAGTGGAATGTTATGATACCATTTCAAACGATTTTGGCACTTCGGACACTTTGACGGCGGTAAAACAATAGATTCCCCGCTAACAGTTCTAAGAATAACGACATTCAAAAAACTTCCTATAACAAGTCCTACAACAAATATCCAACCTAATATAAAAAGTGAAAAAACCATTATTCCTCCTTTGTTTCCGCTAATTCTTCTCTAATTATAGTTGCCAAACGGCTCAAAGCACGTTTTAAAATTCTTGAAACCTGAGTAGGCGAAACCTTCAAAACTTTTGCAATATCTTTTCTTGCCTCACCGTCAATGTAGTACATAACAATAGCGGTTCGGTCGTGACCTTGAAGCTTATTTAGAGCATACTCGATAATTTTTTTATTTGCATAAGTTTCCTCAAAACTTTCCCCGTTATCGTCCTGAATCCTGTCCATTAATGTTTCGTTGCCGTCTTGAGTGTAAATATTTTGGTCTAAAGAAATCATATTTTTTGTATATTCAATATTCATAATTTCTTCAACTTTGTCTTTCGGTAATTTTACAAAATTTGCGACCTCTTCAACTGTCGGAATTTTTGTATTATTTTCAGACAACATTTTCATCGCTTCACGAACTGCAGAAAGCTTTTCAACGGTTTCTCGAGGAGTTTTGACTAAATTAGCCTTATCTCGCAAATAGTGATATATTTTTCCCTTAATAACTTTGGTAACGTAGGTTTTAAAACTTCCACGTTCTTCAACCTTGTATGCCTCAATCGCTTGTAGCATACCGATTGCACCGACTTGAACAAGGTCATCTTTCGGAATTGTATTTGGGATTTGATAAAACGACAACACAATTTTTTTGACAACTTTCAAAGTTTCTTCAACGAGATTAACATAAGCAACGTGCTTACGTTTGTTGTCATTTTCGGTTTTATATTGAAGAATTAAATCCTCAAGTTTTTCGAGCTCTGATACCCTACCGTAAGTCATTCGCCTCTCCATCTCTTGATATCATACCATACATATTACCGAAAAGCGAACAATTAAAAATATTTAATAATAAATTGCACAGAATAAAGATAAATAAAAGAATTTATACGACAATTTGAAATGAATGGCTCCGAATCGACTTCAGGAGCCATTCATGAAATAATGTAATATATTTTTATTTTATATAAGTTATTCAGAATCTGTTAAAATAAATAACGGACTTGTACAATTTTTGTAAACAGATTCCGGATCGTAGTCCGAAATGACATCTTGGTGGGCTTAGCAAAGCGTTCGTCATTCTGAAAGGCTTATATAAAATAAAAATATATTACATTATTTCA
>SFZC01000138.1 GCA_004558955.1 bacterium
ACTATATCAAGGAAAGGAAGTTGATTTTATGCCGAATATATTACCTGTATCAGATTTAAGAAATTATAATGAAGTACTGAAAAATTGTCAGGTTGGAGAGCCTGTGTTTTTGACCAAAAATGGTAGAGGCAAGTTTGTGGTTATGGATATTGAGGACTATGAACGTGAGAAAGCCGAAAAGAAGCTACTCATGAAGCTGCAGGAAGCAGAAGAAGCGGTTAAGGATGAAAGCTCCTGGATGAGTTTGGATGAATTGAAGAAATCTGTCGGGGTATAGCATATGATGAAATTACGGATTAACCCTATTGTGGCAGAAGACTTGAAGAACATTAAAGAGTATATTGCAGAAGACAATGAAGAAATGGCAGTAAAGACCATTCAGGAGATATACGCTCGAATTGAGAATATACAGCAATTTCCCTATATGGGAGCTGATCTTGCTAAGAGGGTCAGCTTCCGGACGGATTACAAATATGTGATTTGTGGGAATTATGTTGTGCTGTATAAGACTGGAAAAGAGTATGTGGAGATTTACCGGGTGGTGAACCGGTGGCAGGATTTTTTGCGGCTTTTTAACAATTATTGAAGTTTTATAAATGAAAAGAGCTCCTATTATTTACAATATTTCTTGGACTGATATACAATTTATGGGTGAGAAGAAATAGTAAAATAGAGTATTATTGTGTTACAAATGGAGGGATAAAATGGCATTACCAAAACCAAAAGGAATACAATTAGAAGTTTTAGATTTAAAGCCAATAGGGCATAATGTTGTTTTAGGAACCGCTGGAAGCGGAAAAACCACATTGGCAATTTACAGAGCAATAGGGCTGGCAAATTATAGTCCTAAAGATAATATACTTTTAATCACATTTAATACAACATTAGTTAAATACTTAGAAGCAATTGTTGGAAGTGAACTCCCACCAAATATTCATGTGAGAAATTATCATAAGTTCGCGAGGGGGTATTTGGCAAGTAGAGGAAAGATGCCACGTTGGAATGGTATTGTGTCGGGAATAGAAGATGGTGATACAAAAAAATTACTTTTAATTAGGCGGGCATTGGAAAATTTGCGGTCACAAAATCCAGCGAATAATACATACAAGAGAGATGATACAGTATTTTTAGAAGAAATTAGTTGGATTGAGAAAATGGGTATAACGACTTTATCGGAGTATGAGACAACGGAAAGAATTGGACGGTCTGATACTAGGATTAAGCGAGAAAATAGAAAGTATTTTTATGCAGTTTATGAAGAATACAAAAAAACTAGAAAAGAAGAGGGATATTGGTATGATTGGGAGGATATTGCTCAAACAGTTTATAGTGAGTTGTTATCAGATCAAAATGAGAGAATGTACAAGCATATAGTGATAGATGAAGGGCAAGATTTATCTCCGATTATGCTTAAATCATTAGTGAATGCAATCCCTCAAGATGGATCACTAACTTTTTTTGGAGACGTCGCACAACAGATTTATGGTTCGAGATTATCATGGAGGGATGCTGGCTTAAATATTGAGAAAAGAAAGATATGGAGATTTGACAGGAATTATAGAAATAGCAGAGAAATAGCACGATTTGCTATTGCTGTTTCAAAATCAAAATATTTTGAAAGTATTTCCGATTTAGTTGAACCAATTATGCCGACAGCATCATCGCCACTTCCGGCACTGGTTAAGTTTGAAAATGAAGAGAATGAATTGAAATGGGTTGTAGAGAATGCAATAAGTGCTTCTGCAAGACAGAGTGTTGCAATACTTGTGAGAAACCGAGAGTTAGTCAATATAGTTGAGGAGAAAGTAAGGGAGAAAGGCATAAAACCACAGATTTTAAAAAACAAAATGGGAACAATGATAATAAATGCCAGGATATCAATAGGAACCTATCACTCGGCAAAAGGATTAGAATTTGAATTGGTTATGTTACCGTTTTGTTCACAAGAATATCTCCCAGGAGAAGATAAAGTCAAGGCATTAGAGAGTCGTGATGAAGCACTGAAGGAAGATATTAAATTAATTTATGTTGCGGTTACTAGAGCTAAAAGTGGATTAATTATATCATATAGTGGAGAAAAGACAGAATTATTACCAGATAACGTAGATAACCTTTATATTGAAAGGAAAATAAAATGATCATTGAAATCCAAAGCGAGATAAAAAAACGAAATATAACCAGGTTATGCCATTTTGTACATACGAATAAATTGCTACACATTTTAAGTTCAGAGGAAGGGATAAAGGCTGTTGACTTTATTGATGAGGACATATTGGTTCAAAATGATACAGATAGGTATGATGGAAAAACAGATTATGTGAATTGCTCGATTCAGTATCCTAATTATTGGTATTATAAGAGAGTTAAAGATAATAATCATATTTTTCCGGATTGGGCGATTATTTTTATTGATCCTATAGTTGCCACATTGGAAACAACTCAGTTTTGCCCTGTTAATGCTGCAAAAAGGTATGGTGCATATATAAAAAAAGGATATGAAGGTTTTTTAGGAATATTTGCCCATAATGTAGATGGATTTTCACGAAATGAAAATATGTTCAGTAATATACCGACGAATGATCAGGCAGAAGTGCTAGTGTATTCTAATATTCCGAGAAAGTTTATTACAGGAGTTGCTTTTAAGGATGAAAGTATAGCGAAGCAAAAAATTGCGGAATGGAAAACATTAGAAATTCCAAATATTGATGTCTATGTAGCTCCAGAATTATTTGAGCGAGTAATGAGCGAAAAAATTCATCGAGGAATGGTACCTTCTGAAAAACGTTATGAGGAGATATGAATATGAAAAGAATATTTTCTGAAAAATATAAGGGGGCAATGCTGGCAGCAGCTATAGGTGATGCGCTTGGTTGGCCTAATGAACAAAATAGCAATAATTTGAATAAACATTACAATGAATTAAACGCATTTGTTGAGTGGAGTAGAAAATGCGGAGGTAGGTATTGGCCATATGAAGAGAGGATATGTGCAGGAGAGTATAGTGATGACACCCAATTACTGATTGCCACTCTTAGAAGTCTTTTAAGAGGAAATCAGTGGGGGACTTATTTTAGACAAGTTGAATTGCCAGCATGGTTGGAGTATCAAAGAGGAGGTGGAGGTGCTACAAAACGTGCGGCAAAAGTATGGGCGAAAGGTATTTCACCATGGGATGAGAGGAATGATGAGAAATTAATACGATCTTATTACATGGCTGGTGGTAATGGTGTTGTAATGAGGATTATGCCGCATGTCATAAAAAATGAAGAAGATATTGAATATATCATGAAGCAGGTTTTGCTTAATGGAATGTATACTCACGGACATCCCCGGGCTTTAGTTGGTGCTATGCTATATGCATATAGTTTAGCGTATATATTTTCTTTAGAAACTACATTAGAGTATGGAGAACTAATTGAAGAATTAATAAATAAAAAGGAGGTTTGGGGAAATTTACCAAAAGTTAATAATATAGAGGCATGGAAAGAAGAGGCACAGAGGTATCTAAGCATAGACTATGACATTTTATGGAAAGATTGTGTAAATGAAACAGTTGAGTATCTCAAAATTGCAAGAGAGGGTATAGTACAAGGAGTGCTGGATATTGGGAATGGAATTTTGGAGAAATTATGCTGTTTTGATAAAAAGGTAAATGGGGCTGGAAACGTTTCGGCAGTTATTGCGATATATTTGTTTTCCAAATATGCGGCAGATCCATATAAAGGTTTAATGGAAACGATAAATTTAAAAAATACAGATACAGACACGTTGGGATCTATGGTAGGAGCATTATTTGGTGCTTTGCATGGGGATAGTTGGATTCCTATTGAACTTCGAGGAGTACAAGACTATAAAGTTTTTGAGCAACTTATTGTTTGGTTGTTAGAAGGAAAAGAAATTTTTGACGAGAAACAGCAATATCGTCTTTTTAGTTGTGAGCAAGTAAGTAAATTGACTATTGGCGAAATGATTGAGGTATTACCGTTTGGCAAATTAGAATTAATAGAAATTCGAAATGAAAAGACATTTTCGAGAAATATGTATGCTGTAACTTTTGTGTGTAGAACTGGATATGGACAAACGATTTTTGCAACAAAAGTAGGACGCAATAGCCAAGAGGACCGACAAAAAAGTGCTGATCAAATATCAGAACCGTCATTTGACTTAAGGATAAACAAGGCAGTGATTATAGAATTAGGAACTATATTCAGTAATGTACGTTCTACTTGTGATTTTGTTGAAATAGTAACATCACTGATGAAATTAATAGAACAAAGAGAATCTTTATCTAAAGAATTTATTGATTATTATAAAGAGAAGTGGAAAAAATATAGAATAACTAAGAAACAAATGGAGATGGCGTATAAGTTATTGATGAAATGATTATATTGACATGGCAGCATTTCAAAAACATATAATCGGTCTAAGAACAAACTGGTTTATATACAATAAATTCTTTAGATAAAGATTC
>SFZC01000034.1 GCA_004558955.1 bacterium
AGAATGTCATGTAAAAAAGAACGCATTTGACTTCCATAACAGAAAAATAAACATTTCAAAATGTACTCCGATTTATTTCAAACATCGTGAAAAATTACCGAAATGGTACAACAAAGAAACTTGTGAATTAAAATCAATTACAATAAGCAAAAATTCATGTGGAGAATATTGGGTTTCTCTTTTATTTGAGTTACCTAATTTCTATAACCAATCCAAGAAAATTGACGAAAATCAAGCAATTGGTTTAGATTGGTCTCCAGATGAATTTTACATAGATTCAGATTGTCAATCTGCATATAAAGATTTCGGATACAAAAAGCAGAAACAAGGGTTATATTGGGATTCTGAAAATCAAAAAGAGATTCAAACTAAAACACCAAAGAAACTCGCAAAGTTGCAACGAAGATTAGCAAGAAAAACCAAAGGTTCTGCAAATTATGAAAAAGCGAGAATTAAAGTAGCAAGATTAGAAAAACACATCGCTGATTCTCGCAAATGGTGGATTGAGAATGAATCTTTAAGACTTGTCAAAAATTACTCCACAATCGGAATTGAAGACTTAAACCTTCAAGGAATTGCAAAATTCTTGCGAAATGCAAAGAATGTTACTGATTGTGGATATGCTAATTTTGTGACAAGACTACAACAGAAAGGAGAAGAATTAGGAACTTCCGTCATTAAAGTTGCTTGGAATTTTCCTTCATCCCAATTGTGTCATGTTTGTGGTTTCAAGAATATTAAGACTAAAAATCTTGATTTAAGAGAATGGACTTGTCCTTCTTGTGGAACATTCCATATTCGAGACCATAATGCAGGAATAAATCTGAAAAATGAAGCATTAAACATACGCATGAGACGTGCGGAATTTAGGTCTGTGGAGGATGTTGAAACTCTTGCTAATTTAGCACTAGCAATTAGTGGAGCATCCAATGAAGCAGAAAGTACAACTTGCGAAAGTGTACATAAAGCTTACAGTCTTTAGACTGTAGGTAGTTTACCGTAGAATAAAGCATCACCAAGCAGACCATTTCTTGTATCATATTTACTTTTTAAATCAAAATCATAATATCCGTATTTACCGTCATAACTTGGCGGTAAATTATGGTCAGAAATACGAATTAAAAGGTCATCGTTTCCTTTATCTACAGTTGCTCTCCAATTAGTGATTGTAAGATATGTGGAAGATGAAATTCTTGAAGAATCTTGTGTAACATCGAAACCTAGTTCTTCAAGGATTTTTGTGAGATGTTCTGTTATGTCGTATGTGTCTTTTAAAGTTGTTTTAATTTTCATAGTGAATATAGTTATAAAAAATCCGCCCAAAAAAAATGAGCGGATTTCATAATATGATACTAATTTATCGTTTATTTATTTGATATAAAATTTTATTACAAAAGTCTTCAACTTCTTCAATTCTTCTTTTTAATTCTTTCAAACTTCTGTCACTGTAATTACTCTGATAATCATCTATAGCATAAATTAATTGTTTAGTTGAACCTTTACACATCGCAAGTAAATCGTCATTTATCAAATCGTAATTAGATTCTTTCAGATTTCTCTTTGTTGTTTTCTTTGATTCTTCAAGTTCATCCAAACCGTAAGTATACATAACATCATAATCCATAAGATATTCATCTTCATCTGTAAATCTTGTCAAAAGCAAAGCATAAATCGTATCCGAATCTAATCCACTCTGTTTACAAAGTTTTGTAACCAAATCATCAAACTCTTTACATTTTCCTTTATATACTTCGTCAAAATCAAATTGGCTCAAATCAACATCCATAGTAACGTCATTCATTTTGTCAAATGCTTTAGAGTAGGCTCTTGTTAAGTCACCTTCACTATCATAAATCTCGATTGTCGGTTTAATATTTACCATAATTATATTACCTCCATAAGTTCACACCACTTATTATTAAACCCAATGGGGGGGGATATAGTATTTGTTTTATAGTATAGATAGTTAAGTTAATAAAAAAAGAGGTTCTTGATTGAACCTCTTTTAATTTAATTATTCATCTTTGAATTCATCACTTCCGTCAGAAATCGTAGAATTATCTTTAGAAGTTACTTTCAAATCTTCAAGAATTTCTTTTTCAGCATTAATCTTGTCTGTCAAATCTTCATCTTGCATAACTTCTGTACTTTTCATACCTTTGTATGCTGATAAAGTTTCAGATTTAATCTTTTCAAAAAATTCATTGTCAGATTTCAAATATTCAACAAACTTATCTTTAGAACTCCATTTCTTTTCTTCGCTAGTTCCTTTCTTGTAAGAATGTCCTTTATCTTGAACTACACCGAGTTGAATAGCAAGATTGGCGGTATCAATTACAGTATCAAATCCTTTACCGTAAATACAAGTCAACTCACAAGTTCTAAATGGAGGTGCAACTTTATTTTTGATAGTTTTTACTTTAACTTCGTTTGAAATTGCAATTCCGTTTTCTTCTGTAACTTTTGTCTGTCTACGCATCATAATACGTTGACTAAAATAGAATTTTCCCGAATTTCCCACAGTATTAACTTCAGTGGAAATGAAGCCAATTGACTGCCTGATTTGTTCTATAACAATTAATGCACAATTATTTTTTGCACAAACACCAACTAACTGTGGATAAGCATTAGATAAAATTCTCGCTCTCATAGCCATCGAAACTGCGGTGATTTCAGAACCATCTTCGGTGTCTTTTGATGGTGAAAGTGCATTTGTTGAATCAAGTACGGCAATTCCATACAAACCACTAGCAATAGAATCTCTCAACTTAGTGAGACCCTCTTCAGCAACTTGCGTATCATCAACTACAAGCCTAGACAAATCTACCCCTAAACTTTCGGCGTATTCTGTAGAAAGTGCGTTTTCAGCATCATAGTAATAACAAAGCAAATCTTTATCTTTCTTCATTGCGGTGGCGATTGTTGTTAATGCGGTAGTGGTTTTACAAGAACTTTCAGTTCCTGATATAGAAATTAATCTACCACGAGGTATGCCAAAACCCCCAAGCATTAAATCCATACCTAGAATACCTGTAGAATAATATTCTAGTTTATTCAAATCATTAGCGAGTTTAACTGTATTTTTCTCACCATATTTTTTGGCTTGCTCTTTCTGCATCTCTTTGAGTTTAGCCATTTTTTCTTCCAATGTCATATTCTCTATATCTCCTTACTTCTACACATTATTTTCTTCCAATATGTAATCAGCACAATTTTCATACTCAATCACATTACGAATGTACCACTCACCGTTTTCAAGCAGTTTGTTCAATTCATCAATCTTTACATCTTCCGTTCGGTCAGAGTAAATACGAACTAATTGGTTTTTAGTAATACTCACATCTCTCTATATCTCCTTAAAAATAATTTCCTACATCATATACCATTACTACACAAAGCGCAATATTAAATTGAAAATTTACTTATCTTCTTCAGTATACTTCATAAGTTCTTCTTGCATTCCACTTAACTCACCTAGGTCATCAGCAGTGAAAGTCATGTGAGCCAAACCATAGTTTATTACATTTAAAAGAATTTCAGCACGATTACTGTATAGATTTAAACCTCTTATAGAATTACCACCTGCACTATCTTCTTCACAACATTCTTCTTCACAAAATTCACAACTTGCTCCTCCACAAACTTCCTCTTTACGCTCAACCTTTTCTCTCTTTGGTGCAATATAAAATGAAAAGTTATCAAGTCTGTATGTAAAACGAACTTTCAAATCGTCATATTTTGAGATTACCTCGTTTACAACTTTTTCAATGTCTCTGTGATAATTCTCTGTGATTGCCTTAACACCTTCAATTATACCTGAAGTATAATTAAATTGAACATCTCTTGAATTATCAACAAAACTAAATCCACTTCCTATTCTTGGACCTACAAGACCTACACTGTTAAGTTTTTCTTCAACTTCTTCTGCAACTTTCAACATATTTGACATAATTTACACCTTCTTAAAAATAATTTCCTACATCATATCTACCACACACTTTAAATTCAATACTAAAACGATTTTTTTTCTTCCTTTTCCTTTTTATTTTCCGCAATCTGTCGAAGAATCCTATCCACAACATCATCTGCAATTTTATCAACAAGTTTTTCCATCAATTAAAAATCATCAACATCAGCATCTTTTATAGCCCAACGCTGATGTTCAACATCATCTTTCAATTCTTTTAATTTATCTATCATAGAATCCAATTCGTTATTTTCAATAATATCTTCCAAATTCGATTCTATTTCTTTCAATCTATCACAACAATCATCTTTCAAAGAATCGAAGGCGTTTTCCAATTCTGCAACTCAATCATCTAATTCTTCCTCAGTTACTACAGTACATACGACTTTTTCATGCGCACCATTTTCATCAATTTCAACCTCGTGATAATTTTCAAACACGATATATTTCTTTCCGAAGATTGTGACCGTAGAATCTTCGCATAAGAGTTCTTCCAAATCAGCAGTAGCGATAATCTCATCATTATGGTCGAATTCTGTTTTCATAATTTTTTCACCTCCTTATAACATTAAAGTTATGTTTTTGTTTTAATTTATAACTTATATATTATCTTCTCCTTTTACCTAGCGTGAACTTTGCACCACAATTTACACAAACTCCAATCGAAGAACCTTTTCTCGACTGTCTTAATTCCCCATTGTCTTAATTCTCCATTACATTTATGACACTTTACTTGAGTTATTCGCTTTTTCATAAATTTATCAATTTGTGAGGAATTATTTTTTCTAGGTTTGCGTTTTATCAACCCCCAATTGTTTTGCTATTCGTTTATGCTCTTTCCTAACCCAAGTATCACAATCTCCGTCACCAAGCATTTCACCTAGACGAATAAATTGCGACCATAAGAATTTATTATCATTGAATGTTTTATCCATAATTTGATTCTCCTTTTTCAAACAAAATTTGAACTACTCTGTTTAATTCACCACCATCAATATCTTTGAGTATGTGATATCTTATATTAAATGGACTTTTTCCAAAAACTCGGTTCACATAAGTTTCTTCATATCCATCGACACTCATATCAACCGAACATTCAAACTCTAAATCACCATATCCATCTTCTATTATTTTATTTAAAGTATTTCGTATTTCAATGATGTTCATCGTTTTACCCCATAATTATTCTTCAATTTTCTCAAACCACTTACAACCCCAATCGCTCGTATTCCAATCTATCCAATCCCAACCATTTTCATCTTCACCAAACAAAATTGCAAAACTTTTGGTTTCAGTAGAAAATTGCAATTTACCTTCTATAATTTTTTCATAACGGTTTTTCCAATTTTCTTCATAAGCACCGTCTTCAAATTCAAAACGTACTTTATCACCATCATGACAAGGTATTCCGTTACTGTCTTGAATATATCCACCTTTACAAAGACGAGACTCTATTTGCGGAAGAGAATCAAGAAACTTCATAGCTTTTTCGTAATCGGTGTTATAGTATTCATGTTTTCCGTTCCATGCAACATCAATACAACATTCTTTTGCAAGATTTATCTGTTTCTTTATCCAATTTATTAATTCTTTAGTTTCTTGTTTCATATACGACATCCTCTCCGATAATTTCAATGGAAATATTATTTGTCGGTGGAAAGCAAGGATTATATGATATTTTCACTCTCGGATGTACATAGGTCTTGCTTATTCCATTTTCGATAATTGTAATAGGTTCTTCATCTTTATATTCATCAAAATTAATTATCATTTTAACCTCTTTTTAACCAATATAATATTCTTGAGATTCTTCCATTTCTTCAATTAAATCTTCAAATCGTTCTTTAAGATTCGAGTTCATTTTATACACACCGTCAATTTTAGAATATCTCGATTTATTGATGAAATTTGGAATCTCAACAAAAATTGTATTTTTCAAACCAATATGATTGACATAAAATTTGAATGATTTCCAAAATCTAATCAGCATAAAATCACCTACAATTCTTGTTTATCCAACACAATCTTCTGTTTACTGTTTGTAAGAATAAACTGTGTATCTTCACCATATTCAATGAAAGTATCAGCGTTTTCTATAAATGCTTCCATGAGAGCATTCAAACCTTTCTCATTGTACAACTTGTTATACTTGAGAGCCATAGGATGTTTAGAAAGCCAATTCTTTACATCAAGTAATGCTTTTGTGTAACCTTCTTTGCGGATAGATTCTTCGTAAAAACTCATATTTACCTCTCATTTTCATTATTTGTCGTTTTATCGTATTTTAATTGCTCTTTTCTGAATTGACAACAGTTTGGACAATAAAAACTAATCACATCATTGTAATCTACTTCTTTGTCTACAGAAATTTCATTACCACAATTACCACAACATATATCTCTTATATACATTTATAACCCCTCATATTTGAAGAATTAAGCACTGAATTCGTCATTTTTGACGAATTAAATTTATATCTTTATCCAACCATCATCAAGAATTCATCTTCAGTAATCATTTTTACACCTAGTTGAATTGCCTTATTTGTCTTTGAAGAACCATCATTCTGTGAATTGCACACCAAGTAATTCAGCGACTTTGTAACTCCACCGATTTTTCCACCATTAGCGATTACCATTTCTTCAAGTTCCTTTCTCTTATGAGAAAGAGTTCCGTGAAAACAAAACGATGTTCCGTTAAATTTTCCATCCGAACTATTCTTCTTTTCTTCGAGAACGAATTCGTTTGTCATATCTTTAATATCAATCCAACGATTAGAAATATATTTATACAATTCGTTTGCGGTAATATCAGAAAATCCTTCAATCTGAATTATATCTTTTGCGGTAATTTTTCCAAGTTCATCAAGCGAAGAATATGGAAGTTTTTCAAGCGATTTTAACGAATACCCTTCAAAATCCATGAGTGCCAAAAGTTTACCAAGCGTAATCGGTTTTTTCTGTGTAATACGAATATTGTCATAAAGTTTTTCACCATTCAATCCAAATATAGAACTAAGTTCATCTTTCGTCATTTCAGCAAGCATGTGAATTGGGGTTTTATACCGTTTGACCAAATCCTTAATCATTGCTTCACCAACCCCCTTTACATCAAGAACAGTAAAGAATCTGTCGAACCAATGGTTTAATTTCTGAGAACATTCTTCATTAGGACAACGTAAAATTCCGCTTTCCGTCACAACTGTATCTGCACCACAGATAGGGCATTTCTTTGGATAATTGAAATGAATATCTCCATCGAAAATAGGGTCAAGAACTTCATCCACTTGATTGATAATCTGACCGTGTTTTGAAACTCGAACTTTACATCCGTCATGAAATCCCATTTCTTTCATCCATGCTACGTTATGTAAACTAGCCTTTATGTTACTTGTACCATCCAATTCTATTTCATCAAAATAAACAACTGGAGCAAAAATTGAACCTTGTAACTGCCAATCTACTTTTCTCGCAATCGAATCCGCTTGCATGAGGTCAAACTTGATTGCAATGTCTCTAAGCGGAGTCTTTCTCTGCATATCATCAATTTCAATGATTTCATTTTTTACAACAAGACCGTCTATGTCAAAATCTAAAGTATCACGATTTTTCTGCATTTCTTCTCGAAATTTAAGAATATCTTCAAGCTTATCAGTTACAATATAATTTGGAGTTTTAAAACCAAATCCTTCGGAAAGAAGATTATATTTCTGACTTACTAAATATTCTGATTCAAAAACATTATCTTCTGATAAAATATCATATGCAAAGAAATTGAGTTTTTCACAATCTTTACCATCAAGACGTTTCATGATTCCTGCGGTAGCATTGCGAGGATTTTTCATTACATCTGCGAAATATTTTTTAAATACTGATTTCTTCATATAATATTCGCCACGAATAGAACCGCTGAATTTTTCATCTACAGTTTGTGGAATATCGGAAATCTTTTTAATATTTTCTGTAACATCCAATCCCTTAAATCCATCGCCACGAGTAATTGCTTGAACAAGTTTTCCATTACGATAAATCAACTCATCACTTGCACCATCAATTTTCAGCGACACATGATATTTTCCTTTGTGAGAATTAAACCATACTTTGAACTCATCAACAGTTGCACATTTAGAATAAGTACCAGTTGTCATAATATGATTTACTGTCTTAAATCCTTGTACAAAATCATCACCCACTACATTATTAAGAAGCGGTGAATTTGGATTTTCTTTTTTCAAGTCTACCAAAAGCAAATCATATTCTTTATCAGAAATAAGTTCATTTCCTTTATAGTATTCATCAGCATAATGTTTTATTTTCTGTTCGAGTTCAGTCATATTATTCTCCTTCGTTTAATTCATGTGATACAAATTCGTTTCTGATTAATCCTTCAAACTCCTCAAAGTAATTGCCTTTGATTCTGTAATACTCTTGTACTTATTAATCAAATCACCGCGACCACAAAGTTTGATTGCTTTTTCAGTAACGGTAAATCCTTTACGACATTCTTCATCAGTAAGTTCATTAATAATTTTACTGTCTAAAGTTGACGATTTTTTAATTGAAAGTTCAAGTGATTTTCCGAACTCTTTATTTTCCCATGTAGTAGGATTTTCAACTTTATTTTTTAATTCTTCATCACAAACTTTAATGAATGCTTCTGCTTTTTCTTTGATAATAGAAGCGAGAATTCTTTTTCTTGCACATTCTTCATTTGATTCAAATTCCGTAAAATTGACCCATTTGTCATTATCAATCAATTCTTCCAACAACTCCATCATTTCTTCTTTCATATTATTCTCCTTTATTCATTTTCTTCAAAAGTATGTTATATCTTCTTTCTACTGATTTGCGAAACTGTTTACAATTTCTTTCGTGTAATCCTGTACACAAGCGACCACAAACGCATTTATATGGATGTTCATCAGACACTTGATTTTCTGCTTCACGATATAATTTGCATTGTTCATTATTCAACATAGAAATATCCATAAATTACTCCTTATAATCCTTAATTCCATCTACAAAATCTTTTACCTTGATTTTACAGATTACACGGCTACCATTATTACCATACAATTCAATAGGTGAACGCAAAACAAGACCTTCGAGTTTATAATCTGAATTAAGCCAACTCTGAGGACGTGTTTTTACATATTCAATCGCTTCCTTAATTGTCATCATCTCTTCATGTGGATAAATCAAATCAAGTTTCTTTGCGATTTCAATTACTGATTCACGATTATAAAAAGTTCCATTTTCATTTTGAATGTCATACATGATGAAATTTCCGTCAACATATCCATAATGAACATTGTAATCTTTTGAAATTCCTTCGCCATAAATTGTAACTGCTTTATCACCAAAAATTTCTTCAATCACTGACTCAAATTCAGAAGTTCCGAATGTCTTATTCAAATATTCTGAATAACGTGGAGCAAACTGTGATTTATCAGTATGACCTACAAACGAAATGCGTTCTCCGTTCCACACAATACCTACTGATGTACCATCGACCTTTTCAGAAGCATACATTTTGATATCGTTATCATAAAACATCTGAACCCAAGGTTTTGCGAAAATACTAGTATCTACCAATCTGTCTTTTGGTGTAGCACGTCCAAACGGTGCTGAAATTTTTGGAAAGTTATGAGCCATCTTATTTATCCTTCTTATTTTTCTTTTCATATTCTATACATTCGTCTCGCCACATTTCAATCATTTTAATGATTTCATCAACTGTATAATAACGTTCGGATAGATGTATGATAGCATTCAATCCTTGACCAAATAAAGTGTAGTTATGCCATATAACCCATTTTTCATAGAAGAACTTTTTCTGTAAATTTCGGAATACTTTCTTCACTCCCCACAAAAAATTAACTTTCTTCCATTCCTTTCCACGTAGTCTTTGATTGCACTTAAAAATCCATTTTAAATTCTTGATTGGGATTCTCGGAACAAGTTCTATTCCTTTGTAAGAAAGTTTAAAAGTAAACTGTGGGTCTTCATATTCCTTCTTGTATTTACCAAAGTTTACTCCTTTATTAAAGAAAGAAACATAAAATTCTAGTTCATTTTCTTCATCACAAATTTCTTTACAAATCCATTCCAATTCTTCACGGCAACTTTCAATAGATTCATGTGACCATCGACAGTTTGTAAGTAATCCGACTTTACCGTTCTTTGGATTCACGAACGATTTACATCCGTCAGCACAACAAGTTGAAAATAATGAAACATCAAAAATGTTTGTATCGAGAATATGTGGTTTTGCTCCCCACCAAGATTCCCATCCATTATATCGTTTATGCCAATCTTCTGAACTTTCTTCTGCTTTAGGTTTTGGTCTTCCACATACATCATCGATAATTTTATTCAGCAGATGATTGTTTCCTTGTACACCAATGATAGAAGTCTCACATCGCATGATAATTTCGTTTCGCAAATCTTTATCTTTGATATAAAATGGTTTTCCGTCTTTTCCACTTATCGCTACGGATGCCCATTTATCAGAAGGAATAAATTGTTTAAAGAGTTCGTCAACCATAGAATAATTTCCATCTGCACGAGGTCTGAGATGTATATCCGTTGTATGTGGAGTGATTGTATAACCTAAATCTACACGAGGATTATCTATAAAAGAAATCGCTTTTAAAAAACAATCCATCGTTGAATGAGACGGAATCAAATGACTTTGACCATCATTTATTGACTGAATTCTTCCACTATGACATATAAAATTCATATATTTCTACCTCTCGTGAAGAAATATAACATAAGAGGATTTAATTGTCAAGCGAAATGATTATTTTTCTTGCACTTCAACAAAAGAAATTTTCGGCATGGGATAAATTAAAGTTTCTGATGAAGTTATAACTTTATAAGTTTCAGAATTTATTTCTCGTTCAATTACATTTTTGATTTTAATTTCTTGTTCGTCTGTGAAATGAATGATTATATTCAACGTTCTATCTCCTATTAAAATGGGATAATGAGAAATAGTTGAAAAAAAATGCCACCATGAAATGAATCACAGTCTTATATCAATGTAGATTCCGTGTGCTTGATTCGAACAAGCGGAATGTAGGAGCCAAAATCCTATGCCTTACCCCTTGGCTAACACGGATTGTAAGGAACTCCACATTTGAAATCATCGAGGGTGGGAGGAAATCGATAAATCCAAACGTTTTCGTTCCTACGGGTTCTGAAAGAATTGAACTTTCATAAGTGGATTAACAGTCCACGGTAATAACCTTTATACGAAGAACCCAATATTTAATCGTGAAGGTTTCCATCTTGTTTACCCAAAAAATATATAAGGTAGGATAGATTAAGTTGCCTACAAACCCTAAAAATTCCCACGCAACGTTCTCGTTTTAGGTGGCTGAACACTTGCGATTTCTTAACGATAACCACCGATGAGTAAGGAATTTCCTCTTCTATCGTTTTTCGAGAAAGGTGACGGCATCACAACACTTCACCCACTTTATATGCTACTTATGGACTAGCATTTCCTTTCTCTTAGTCTCTCCCAACGGATTATTATTCCGCTGATAGTAGTAGGAGCGAAGGGAGTTGAACCCTTATCCACCAATTACCGTAGTTAGTTCTGTCGAGGATTGAACTCGAATCTTAGCCTTGAAAGAGCCACGAACTCACCATTTGTTCTACAGAACCAAAATTAAAACAGTGGATGGGATTTGAACCCACAAACTTCTGAATGAAACATTCAGCGTTCTTCCATTTGAACTACCACTGTTTACAAGACTAATCGTTTTTTTTTTTTGATAATTAAATAGTATCGAACATCAAACAAAAAGTCAAGTCATTTTCATAAAAAAATTATTTTTTTATGAAAAAAAAACAAATTCAAAAAGTTCATATAAAATACCTTACTTTAGGTGTGAATTTGGCAGAAGAAGGGGGAGATAGAAAAACTTTTTCTGTCACAATCACCACACGAAGTGTTTATAACAGCACATTTAAAACAAAACGAAAATATGATGGACGTAATGGCGGAATGGAAGATGTGTTTGATTAATTGAAGGTGCGGATTATTTAACTGAATGAGTTTTCTTATATTCTTCTAATTCTTGCGGAGTTAAAATGAATTGATTTGTCCATTCTGCACAAGATAAACCATTCAACAAAGGATGATTTTTATTACGAGTTGCCCAAAAATATAAAACTCCCCATGTTGTAAATTCTGTAATTTCATTTTTAGATTTTATATTGTATTCAGAATTATATCTTGGGTCTTTACAAGGTCTAGCACATCGCTCATCATAACGGATATTTCGTTTTATATTATTCCTTTCTTTTTCTTTTTCTTGAAGTAAATTATTGTATAATTTTTCATAATATTCTAAATTTTCTGTAATTAAACATTTTTTAGCATCAATTTCTTTGTACTCTTCGTGTTTTTCATACATACGTCTTAATTTTCCAAAAGTAGTTGGTAAATTTGTTATAGGGTCTAAACATAATCTCGAATCTCTATCTTTACGATATTGTGAAATATCTTCTTTGTGTAATTCTTTGTATTGCTTTCTTTCTTCTTTGTGAGTTTTATAATAATTTTTATCATATTCATCACAATGTTCTTTGTTTTTCTCTCGCCATTCTTTATTCTTTTTGTGAATGGAATCTTTATGTGTTTTATTGTACTCTTGTTGATACGCTCGTCTTTTTTCTCTATGTTTTTTATTTGATTTTCTCGTACTTTCTAATTTTTTATCTTTGTGTTCATTTTCATATTTTCTTTGCTTTTCTCTTTTTTCTTCTTCAGTTAAATTAGTTTTAGCAACATCTTCGGTAAGTTCAGCTACAATTTTTAATTCATCTTCCGTTAACTCATCTATAGTTTTAGAAGTGTTAAATAAATAAAATAATGGATATTTAGTTTCATTGTTATCATAAATTTTCCACAAATAAAAGTGAGCAAGAATATGATTATAGATTGAAAGTTTAATGTTATTACCACTAAATTTATTTGCAATTTTTTCTGCTTTTCTTCTTGTATTCAATTCTTCTGTCTTGAATGTGAAAACAGGTTTTATATGATGAATGTTATATTTTGGTGCATCAAAATTTGAAGTATCAGACAAAACTTCTATGTATTTATCGACCCATTCATTTGTTTCTTCATTTCTTAGTGATTCAAAATATTCCAAAATTTCTTTTGAAAAGATAACTTGATTTTCAGTGATTGTAATCGTACTATGTAACATACCCATATTTATACCTCGCTATTGGTGTGAATTTGGCAGAAGAAGGGGGATTTTAATAAAATCTCTCTTTTTCGCTTTTTAGATAGTTAAAAAATTTTTGTATTTGAAAAAGTAACTATCTATAATATCTTTTAATTAAGAGGATATTTGTATGAGTGAAAATAAAAAATTTTTGGAAGGATGTGAAAAGTTACCTGATGGCAGATATAGAATCGTAGAACATATGACAGTTGTTCCGATTAAATCTAATGAACCTATCAATGAGAAAATCATGGTGGAAGGAAAAGAAATTTCACCAAAACATAAATACACGTTGATGATATGGGATAACAAGCCGAATTTTAATTCTAGGTGTTATCAGTATGTTATCGATAGAGTTATTAAAGAAAATAGACCTACTTTTTGTTTAGCAGACCATCCTTTGGATGATTGTGAAGCAGATTCTACTAGAATTTGTGGTTGTGGAAAAAATTATAGAAAAAGAGGGGAATGGCTAGTTGCTGACATATATTTGTTTGGACCGATAGGTGATACTTTAGCACAAGGATTTGACTTAGGAGTGCCAATAAATTGCTCGTCATCGATTTTAGGTACTCTTGATGATTATGGAAATGTAATAAACGATTCCACCTTCTACCTTGAAAGAATTTGTGATATTTTAGGTGTAGGAAATTTTCCTAGCAATGGAATTTATCATTATTTAGACCACGAAGATAAAATTGATGACAGTAATTATTCTTTTGAAACTATTTCAGAAAATGGATTCAAGGAATCGACACAAAAAGAAAATTTAACTATCTTAGATAAACAGAACATCACGGAATCAGCGGAAAATACGCAAAACGATAAAGCCGTTGAGAAAGAAAGTGATGATTCTATAGGAGAAGAAAAAATGCCAGAAAACACAAATGACGAACTGATTCAGCAGTCAATGATGCTCAACATCAAGAGTATGATTAAAGACGCTGAAAACATGGACAGTCCATTTGACAAGAAAGAAGCACTCGTTTCGGCTGATAGTTTTGCAAAAAAACTCACAGATGACACACTTCATGTAGAAATCTGTAAGAAGATTGAAGACACAGACAACGAAATCAAGGAACTTTCTGCAAAAGGACTTCAAACGGACGACCTCGCTAACAAATGCAAGGCACTTGAAGATGAGAACAAGAAAGTTTCTGATGAACTTGAAGCACTCAAGGCTGAAAAAGCCGACATTGAGGAAAAACTCAAGACTGTTACAAATATGTATGAGGAAGAACA
This sequence comes from bacterium, assembly GCA_004558955.1. Lineage (GTDB taxonomy): Bacteria > Cyanobacteriota > Vampirovibrionia > Gastranaerophilales > Gastranaerophilaceae > Zag111. Next base: position 14,460 of record SFZC01000034.1, read on the forward strand.
GTATAAAGCAAGTGAGGATGAACTTGAAAAGAGTGCTGAACTTGAAGAAAAAAATCACAGACTTTCAAAAGAACTTTGCTCACTTAAAGCAAAGAATCGTAATCTTGAAGGAATGATGAGAAGAAACCGTAGAGTTCTTGAAAGCAAGATGAACAAACTTGAAGCAGAATCTAATACAATGGTCGATGCTGATGTAGTTGTTGATTGTAAAAAGAAAATCAAGAAACTCGAAGGTGAAAACGCTGACTTGTGCAAAAAGATTGAAGACCTTGAAGATACAATCACTTCTATGAAGAAAGCAAATGACGCTATTGATGCAGAAGCAAATGTTGAAGAAATCTTGACTCTTAAACGTGCAGTAGAACAGTTGACTGCAAAGAATAATCGACTTCGTAGAGCATTGAATGAAGCAAAGGCTGAAAAAGAAGAAGTTAAAAAGACACGTTTTTCAACTTTGAAGAAAGAAATGGACGAAGATGATGAAGTTATTGTTGACGATGAACTTATCAATGATGAAATTGATAATGTAGTTGTTGATGATGGTCGAGTTGTAGTTGCGGAAGAAGACGATGACAAAAGTGATGAAATTATGGAACGTCTTCTCGCTCACAAATATTAATGGATAAATCGCTCTCTTTTATGAGAGCGGATTATTATAGAAAATTTTTTTAATATAGGAGATAAATTATTATGGTTAACGTAAAATGTTGTAACGGGGTTTCATATGGATATACTTTTACCCCAAAAGATACAAACAATGTAGAATTGGCTTTTGTTGGAAATGCAGGCGAAATTCTTAAAGATTTGGCTATTGTGGCAAATAACGCTACTTTTGTTGTAAATGCAGACACGGGTGTTGTAACAGTGACTCCAGCAAGTACCTCAAGAGTTGACATTGTTGCACAGAGAGCATATCCACATGCATAATTAAATTATTAATTTAATTATAAAAGACCTAGAATAAAAACCTAGGTCTTTTTTTATTTATAAATCGAATATAGTTAAATATTTGGAAAAACATTCGTTTAATTTTTCTTCAATATTTTCATCATAACGAATACGTAATAAATTTATATTGTTTTCTTTACAATATTTATTTTTAATTTTGTCTTTAATTTTATTAGTTTCAAATTCAGTAATCACATCTTCATCGCTCATAGAATTTGAAAATTTAATAGGCATAAAATGTTGTCTACCATCATATTCTATACATAAATTTTTAGAGGGAATATAAAAATCAAATCTTAATCTACCTCGTTCATGAAATCTACAATCATCAAATATTTTTTGAGTTTCGTAATGAATGTTGTGAAATTCTAACCAATAAGAAATTGTATTTTCACCTTTAGAAGATGTACAATAAGGACATCGACCTTCTTGTAAAAATCTTGTAGCAATTGGCTTAAAACATCTATTACATGAATTGCATTTTATTCTCACTATATCATGAGAAGACATATAATTAACTTCACTATAATCAAATTTATTTTTGAATCTATATTTACATTCTTCTATGTAAGAACTTGTGTCATATTTGAAATGATTCGAACATTTTGAGCAACCTCTTCCTTGTAAATGCTCATGAGGTTTCATTTCAAAATATCCGTGATTTTCTATATTACATTTGATTCTTACTTTGGTATCATCATTAATATAGTTTACTTCTGAATAATCATAGTGTTGTGCATTTTCACATAAGCCAAGCAAGGAAGATTCCACCTTTTAAGGTGGAATAGGAATTGCTTGATATACATATATTTTATAAAAGAAAACTAAATTTGTCAATCTTTTTCGCAAAAATCGAATGAATTTAAAAACTTTGCTCCAAAAATATTAACTATTATAACTATATAATAAGAAAGGGATTCGTATGAATCCCTAACATCAAACAATAATCGGAAGTTATTGAATGACAGATAATATAGTTAATAGAGCGTTGAAAGTCAGATTGTATCCTACTCAAGAACAGAAAGAATTCCTAGATAAATCTTTAGGAACATCACGCTTTTTCTATAATTATCGCTTGAATGAACAGATTGAATTTTATAAAAATGAGATAGAACCCATAAAAGATAATGAAAAATTAAAGAAAGAAAAATACAAATTTTTCAAGCCAACATCAAAGAAACAATTCAAGGAAAAGTTTGAATGGGCAAAAGAATGTTCAGATGACTGTTTGAATTCAACTGAAAGAAATTTGCAGTCAGCATTTAATAACTTTTTCAAAAGTTTGAACAAATCAAGAAAAGGAAAGATGGGTTTTCCGAAATTCCGTTCTAAAAAACAACACAAAGATTCTTATACAGAATGTCATGTAAAAAAGAACGCATTTGACTTCCATAACAGAAAAATAAACATTTCAAAATGTACTCCGATTTATTTCAAACATCGTGAAAAA
>SFZC01000139.1 GCA_004558955.1 bacterium
GCCAAAGTGGCTGGATACGAGTAATCCGAAGCTTGTTATTGTCAATCACAATGAGTATATTCCCGAGCAGTATCTTCCGACTTTTAACTCGCATACCATCGAACTGAATTTTCATAGAATCCCGGGACTGTCTGAACATTTTGTGTATTTCAATGATGATGTATTTCTTCTGAAAAAGATAAAACCACAGGATTTTTTTGTAAATGGAAAGCCGAAAGATATGCTTGCGTTGCAACCAGATGTAGCAAATACAGAGAACGACGTGATGCCGTATATCTATCTGAATAATGCGATGATGCTTGCAAAGTATTTTCGTAAGAGAGAGAATATAAGGAAACAGCCGTTGAAATACTTTCATGTGGGATATCCATTTTTATATTTCTGCTATAATTTTCTGGAACTTGCATTTCCATTGTTTACCGGATTTTATACTGTACATGGCCCATCTCCGTTGTGCAAAAGCACTTACGAAACAGTATGGGAGAAAGAACCGGAACTGTTGGAAGAGACCTGCCAGCACAAGTTCCGGAGCCGGGAGGATGTAAACCAGTATATTTTGCGGGAATGGCAGAAGCTTACAGGCAATTTTGTCCCAACAAATATTGAAAAGTATTGCAGATATTTCAATGTTGATAATCAGAATATTCGATTGACAAAATGTATACAAAAGAAGAAATGCAAAGCAGTATGCATCAATGACAGCAATCAAAAGATTGATTTTGACAGAGCCAGAGAACAGCTACAGAAGGCATTTGAAAACATATTCCCGGAAAAATCATCATTTGAAAAATAAAAAGATGGAAAGGAGTGTATCATCGTGGGGGAAAAAAGCAGAACAGAATATTCCGCAATAAATACTACGGTTGCACTTATTTCCAGAATCATTGCAATTCTCATGGGGTTTGTTACCCGTGTGGTATTCACACATGTTCTTAACGAAAATTATGTGGGAATTAACGGGTTATTCACTGACATTTTAAATGTATTGTCATTAACCGAACTAGGAGTAGGGACTGCAATTACTTATGCATTGTATCGGCCAATTGCACAAAAAGATATAAAGAAGCAGCAGCAGTTGATGCGGATGTATCAGAATTTTTATAGAGCAACTGCACTGTGTGTTACGGTAGTTGGACTTGCTTTGATTCCGTTTATGGATGTTCTGATGAAGAATCGTCCGGATGTGGACCATTTAATACTGATCTATCTTCTTTATCTTGCAAATTCGGTATTGTCTTATTTATTGGTATATAAAAGAACATTGATTGATGCGCATCAAATGAACTATATTGTATTGGTTTACCAGACAATTTTTTTGCTGATACAGGATGTGTGCCAGATCATTGTTCTTTTGGTTACCCGTAACTTCATACTCTTTTTAAGTATCTATATTATCTGCACAGTTTTATCGAATATTGCAATTTCATGGAAAGCGGATAAACTGTTCCCATATCTGAAGGAACCTTGCCATGAAAAAATGGGTAGGGAAGAAAAAAAGAGCATTTATCGCAATATCCGGGCAATGATGATGCACAAGATTGGCAATGTGATTGTGAACAACACAGACAATTTGTTGATATCTTCCTTTGTCGGAGTTGTCAGTGTGGGTATCTACTCGAATTATTATCTTGTCATAGGTTCTGCTCGCCAGGTGTTGGATCAAATTTTTCAGGGCATTACGGCAAGTGTTGGAAATCTGGGAGCAACGGAAGATTCGGATGCTATAAAAAATGTATTTGATATTGCGTTTTTTATCGGTCAGTGGTTATATGGATTTACAGCAATCTGTTTGTTTGAACTTTTAAATCCATTTGTAGAAATTGCATTTGGGAAAAATTATTTGTTTACAAAAGAAATTGTTTTGATTCTTTGCATTAATTTTTTTATTAACGGGACGCGAAAGGCAGCATTGACTTTTAGGGATTCCATGGGATTATTCTGGTTTGACCGTTATAAAGCAATTGTGGAGGCAGTTTTAAATCTGGTTATTTCTCTTGTTCTTGTATCGAAATTTGGCACGTTCGGTGTTTTCGCCGGCACTTTTTTAAGTACGATGCTGACATCTGTGTGGGTAGAACCTTATGTTTTATACCGACATCGACTGAAGCGTTCGCCATTAGGTTTTTATCTGCAGTATTTTATTTATGCGTTGGGAATTGGTCTGGTATGGCTGATAACAGATGGAATCTGTAGAATAGTGCCGGGAAATGTTATTGTGCAGTTTGTTGTAAGATTGGGGATTTGTATTTTTATTCCAAATGTATTACTTTTACTGCTTTACTTTCGCAAAAAGGAATTTCAAAAAGTAATTGGGATTGCACAGAGAATCATAAAAAATAGGAGACAGGTTCATGGAACAACTGTTGAATAGCGAAGAAACAGAATTATGTAAAATATTATCTCTTGCGCTTCATGGTAAAAAAAGTTTTGATACTGATAGAAAAATTGACTGGAATGCATTGATTCAAATGGCGGAAAAGCATAAGGTATTGCCTTTTTTATTTGATATTTTACAGGGGGCAGATCTTCCACAGGAACAACAAAAGATTCTGCAGAAAAAGGGACAGCAGACTGTACAGCAAAGTTACCGGTTACTTTTCCTAAGTAAATCTATTATTGAGGAACTGAAGGAATACGGAATTGATGCAATTCTTTTAAAAGGAAGCGGCGTAGCTGCTTTATATCCGGTTCCGGAATATCGGAAATCGGGTGATATTGATATTCTTATGAAAAATAAGGAAGAGGCGGAGCGTGCCTGTAAAATTCTTGAAAAGAGAGGATTTTGCAAAAAAGAGTATCAGGCAGCGCATCATCATATTGCGTGTAGTGGTGTTGATGGAATTGAAATGGAGCTTCATGTCACATTGGCGGAACCATTTGACAGCGAGAAGACAAATACCTATTTAAAACAGTGCCAGGTGTCTTTTTTTGAACATCGGAAATCGCAGGATGTCATGGGAGTTACATTTGAACTGGCGGCAGATGCATATCAGGCATTTTATTTACTGCTTCATATGTTACAGCATTTTTTACGTGCCGGATTCGGATTAAAATTATTATGTGACTGGGTGGTTTTCTGGGAAAAGCCGGTGCGTAAAGAGGAAAAAGATACCTTTATACAGCGTCTGGAAGGAAGTGGGCTGATTGGATTTGCTTCCATAATTACCGCTGTGTGTGTGAAATATTTACAACTCGACAGAGAAAAGGTTGCATTTCTTTTAGACAGGGAATCTTTTGATAAAAAAACAGTGTCTTCTTTTATGAAAGAAATATTTGAAGCTGAAGAGTTTGGACATTCTGACACAGACCGTATGGTCGTGCTTCGTGGAACAAAACTGACAGATTATATAAGAGAGTTTCATCATCAGATGAAACTGACATATCCAAAGGCGAGCCGGTGTATTGTTTTGTATCCGGCGTTATGGGTTATGACATTATGTGGATTTTTATACCGGAATCGAAAAGTCCGGGGGACATCCAGTCGGGCGATTATGAAGAAAGCGCATAAACGCAGTAAATTCATGGAACAAATTCACCTGTTTCGATAATGTGCTGGGAGAGGTCCAAAATATTTCATAGTGAAGAAATCAAGGAAAGGAGGAAAACCAAATGAATACAGCATATTGGGCTGGAGAGTTTGTGAAAGTGATACTTGTTTATATTGGTGTCATGTATATTTGGCCATCTATAATATTTCGTAAGTATTTAGCAAAAAAGAGCAAAACTTTTCGCTTTGCTTTTTGTTCTACTGCATCAATTGTGTTGATTAGTACACTGGTGTTGGGGCTTGGTTTGATTCATTTATTAAATAAATGGATATTTCTCCTTGTATTTTATGGAAGTTTATTGGTGTCTATTTTTTATAAATGGAAACCAAATGGAAAAGCAGAAGAAAAAATAGGACGAATATTACATGGCACATATGGTGTTAAATTGTTTCTTTATGAGAAGTTGGCTTTCGCATTCAAATGGAGTGGAAGAAAACTTCGACTTAGTTTCAAAAAAAATAAAGACCATATTATAGAATATATTTTATTGGTAGTAATTGCTATTTTTGGATTAAGTTATTTCAATTATGCTAGTTTTCAGCAAAACAGCTATGGAACCAGTGACATGTATGTGCATCATGCATGGGTCAATGGCTTAATGCAAGGAAATATTTTTTCGGGTGGTGTTTATCCAGAATCCATGCATTGCATGGCTTATGCGATGCATGTAGTTTCTGGAGTTCGAGCATATAGTATTATGTTATTTTTGGGAGGGATTAATGTTAGCGCAGTATTGATTGCTGCATATTGTTTTTTTAAAGAAATATTTCATTGGAGGCTATCTGCTATTTTGACACTTGCACTCTTTTTATGCGTTGATGTGAAATCAGTGGCTGCTATATCCAGCATGGCGCGTCTGCAATGGACATTACCGCAGGAATTTGGGTTCCCGGCTATGTTTTTGTGTGCA
>SFZC01000140.1 GCA_004558955.1 bacterium
TATGAAAAAAAAACTACCTTATCCAATATCATTTAACAAAGCACGCCCCTCATCAGTTGGCATTGTAAACTTTTGACTAAAATATCTTAAAGCTGCACCAAGTTCACCAGCATAGCCACCATATTGTGTAATAATATATTTTGCAAGTTTAACATTCTTTTTTCGAATATTTATTGGATAAGGTAGTTTTTTTTCATATTTAAACATCTTTCTTTACCTCCCATGGCCAAAGACCACTTTCCCAAGTATAAGAACCATTTACATCTTTACTTAACTCTAAAACTTCATATTTTTCTGAATATAAGCAAGTTAATTCGTTTAACTCAATCACATATTTTTTAAATAATTCATATACATCGCGATCATCTGGGCACAAATCCAAATACAAATTTAAATCTGCAACTGCATGTGATAACTCTCTTATTTTAAGCATCAATTTTTCTTTTTCAGTTGTTGCTACAAGTTCTCTCGGCTTGTAATTTTTATCGCTGTCATCAACCCACAAATATACTAAATCTATTTTCAAATCGTCAATTTTCATAAAAATCCTCTTTCTTCCTCAAATATCTTTCTTATAGTGAAATTCCATGCCTGTACCTAAGGTTTAAATTCTCTTCAACATCTATATACTTTAGAGCTTGGACTACCGTTCCTTGATTAAATAACCATTGCAGGTATGATAAATCCTTATACTTTTGGTAATAGTGGTAGCCAAATGTTTTTCTCCATGACGAGGCAGAATATTTATTGTTCAGTCCTAGTTCCAGGCAAATTTCTTTAAATCGGTAAAACACTGTTACTCTATCTATAGGTTTTCCTTTTTGGTTGCAAAAGAGTACTTCTTCGGGGTGTTTGTCTTTTGTAAATTCTTTGATGGCTTCGACCAATTCGTCACTTAGCGGTAAGGTTTTGTCTTTTCCTATATTCAAATAATATTTGTCCTTGACGTCCTTAACCTTCAATTCCAGCAAGGTTTTTAGGTTTATTCCAGTGTTTATCGCAAGCAAAAACATCAGGTAATCCCTAAATTGTCCCTTTTTCAGATATAATTCTTTGATTTGGTTTATTATTTCAATTTCTTTTATCGGCAAGCTTGTATTCATAATTCCAATTCTTTGTTGGTCTTAAATCTCAAATAAATAATCTAAACTTAATGTCGGTTGGCTCAATAATCTTCGGATTGTTTTCATTTCTATCAGGTCAAAGTCTGATTTACCGGCAAGTTTGTTGTTCAATGTCTTGCAAGTCATTTTTAATTCCCCTGCCAAATCCGTAACCCTGATATCTCGTCTTGTTAATTCAGCTTTTAAATTGTTAAACATATTTACCCCACTTTTTCTATTTTGTTCTTTTAATTAAGAAAATTTTACATTGATTTTTCGTATTTATTTAATATTTATTATGCACAATATATATTATGTTGAATATTTAAACATGTCAAGTAAGCACTTTTTAAACCATAAAATTGTTACATTTTAAGACTTTTGCACAACTAAAACCACTCCTACTAATTGCAAAAAGAATTTATAAATAATAAAATATACTCGTAGGGGGGAATGAAATGAAAAATTTGGCACAAATGATGCGATTGTACAAAGCAAAGTTAAATCTCACAAACGAAGAGATTGCAATGCAAACAGGGCTACCGACAAATACAGTTGCCAGAATTTGCTCAGGCAGAACAAAATCCCCGAAACTCGAAACGCTCCGCAAAATTGCCAAAGTTTTTGATATCACTATTGAAGAATTGAGCGGTGGTGAAGGTGATGCCGTTGAACCTTACTATTTGGACAAAAAGACTGCCGAATTGGCACTAAAAATAAAAAATGACTCGCAATATGCCGTATTGTTGGAATTAACTCGTGAACTGCAAAAAGAAGACATTGATGCTCTCGTTGGTATAGTAAAAGCAATAAAACGTAACAGATAGTTATTGTTGTAATAAAAATTTTAAATCTCAGGCGATGCCGTGACCTACGTTTTGGCTTTGTGATATGTGTTCTGTAAGTGTAAAAACTTGGTAGGTTCACCGATTAGTCACTCTGAACTTGATTCAGAGTCTGTTTGCCAAGATTGTACAAGCTTGATATTTATTGAAACAGATTCTGAATAAGATAAAATCTACGCAATTAAAATTGCTCGATTTTTAATCTTTTCACGATTTTTAATCTTTTCAGAATGACGATATATTTTGTTCTTCTATTGTTTTCGATTTTCTTTCATGTTATACTCTTGCGTGTAGAAAGGAATGGGTATTATGATGGATTCAAATTTGGTGGAAGAATTTAATATTCAAATTAACAAAGAATTATTCTCTGAATATCTTTATTTGGCTATGAAAGCCTGTTTTCAAGAAATGAATTTGCAAGGTTTTGTAAATTGGTTTGATGTTCAGGTTCAAGAAGAACACGCTCATGCTATGGGCATGTTTGATTATCTTAACGAAAGAGGTTACAAAGCAGATTTGAGAGCGATTGAGGCTCCTGTTGTTGACGGAACAACTCCGCTTGAAATCTTTGAGCAAGTTCTTAAACACGAAGAATATGTAACCTCAAGAATTAATGAAATGGCTGATGTTGCGGAAGAGGTTAAAGACCGTGCAGCCTTGAAATTCTTAGATTGGTACATTAACGAACAAGTTGAAGAAGAAGCAAACGTAGGCGGTGTTTTGACAACTCTTAAACTTATCGGTGAAGACAAAAATGCTTTGTTGTTATTAGACAAAGACCTTGCAACAAGAACTTTTGTTGCTCCGGTTATCGGCTAGTCTCAACGCAAAATTTATAGTAAAAGGTTCGTCAAAAACTGAAATTTGGCGAACTTTTTATTTTGAACAAATACTTTCAGCAACGATAAAACCGGTTGTCCAACAGTTTTGCAAATTGAATCCGCCACAAAATCCGTCAATATCCAAAATCTCACCGCAAAAATACAAATTCGGATAATTCTTTGCTTCTAAAGTCTTGGAGTTAACTTCTTTTAAATCAACTCCCCCGCAAGTTACGACCTCGCCTTCATTTGCCTTTGCCGTTATTTTAATTTCAAAATCAGTCAAGGCGAAATAAATTTTGTCCCGAATTTTTCCGTTAATCTTGTGACATTCGGTTTCTTCCTCAATGTTTAATTCCTTTAAAAGATACTGTGCAAAAGACTTTGGCACAAGATTTCCGAGCAAATTTTTTATTGATTTGTGCGGATTTTTGTTTAACAAATCTTGCAAATCGAAATCCTCTAAAAACCTGAAACGCAAGGCATAAGGCATATTATCACGAGCCTTTATTGAAGAAATTTTATAAATCAAAGGTCCTGAAATTCCCTTGTGCGTAAACAAAACATTTTCTTGTAAAATTGTTTTATCGAGTTTTACTTTGACGTTTTTCAAACTTACGCCTGAAATTTCCGAAAAATCCTTTTCCGTAATCAACCCGACCAAAGATTTTGTTTGTGGAATAATTTTTATGTCCAAATCTTTTAATAACTTAGTGCCGGCATGACCTCCTATTGCCACCACAACAACATCAAAAGCGTAAGTCGATTTATTGGTTTTGATTTTGTAACCGTTCTCAAGTCTTGAAAGTTCCAACACTTCTTCTTTTATTTTATGGACGTTTGAAATTGATTTCAAAAACTTTTCTCGTACTTCGCTTGCCGAATTTGAGGTTGGAAAAATTCTGTTATCCTCTTGGGTGTAAGTTTGAATCCCGAGAGAATTCATAAATTCTAAGGTTTGAGAAGTCGAAAATCTTGAAAAAAGTGAGTACAAAAACTTTTCACCACGAGGATAATTTTTTGCAAGTTGTTTGAAATCGTATTCGGCATGTGCCAAATTGCAACGTCCGCCACCTGTCGGCAAAAGAGTTCTCAAAAAATTTCCCTTGTCAAAAAGGGTAACCTCAAAACCGAAATCGGATAAAAATTTTGCAGCAGCACAACCCGCAGGCCCGCCACCGATAATGGCTATTGTTTTATTAGAAATTGACTCTTGTGCCATATAAAAATACCATTTCAGGGTTTTCCAAATCGTTGTGCATTTCAACTATATTTTTATGTAATACCGGATGCACAAATTCAGGGTTAAGTTCAAGCATCGGAACAAGCGTAAATGCTCTCAAATGAACATATTTGTGCGGAATTGTTAAATTCTCTTCGTTGATAACTTCTTTGCCATAAAACAAAATATCTATATCAATCGTGCGGTCTTCATAGTCATGAGAAGAATGTTTTTCTCTCCCTAATTGTTTTTCCACACGTTGACAAATTTCTAAAAGTTCTTGCGGTGAATATTGTGTTTTAATTTCAACAACAGCATTAACAAACCAAGTTTTTGTGTTCATGTTCCACGGTTCTGTTTCATAAAAAGCCGAAGTTCTGACAATAGAAATCTTTTCGTCCCCGCCAAGCAGTGCTGCAGCCTGTTGGACAAAACCGATTCTGTCGCCTTTATTCGAACCTAAACTTAAATATGCTATTGCCATATCCTGATTTTATAAATTTTTGTATCTATTGTCAACATGTTTCTATTTCTTTGATGTATAATTTTTTGTATGATTACTTATTCAATAATATTGGTTTTATTACTACTTGTTGTAGTTTCTATGTTTAGCGAACTTTTCCTTTACGGATTGGTTTCAACTTTGTTATTTATTGTCTTATTGCCGTTTTACTATGTAATCCGTGCGATTAGCGGTAAATTTTTATATGGTTGGAAAGAGAAGTTAGGATTTTTTAAATCACCGGATTTGGGTTCAAAAGTAATAATGTTTCACGGGGTTTCGGTCGGTGAAGTTATTGCGTTGGAAAATCTTATTAAAAAGACAAAAGAAGTTTTCCCCGATTATAAAATAGTCGTGACAACGGGTACAAAAACAGGGCAAGAGGTTGCACTTAAAAAATACGCAAATCTTGCTGATTTTATTACATATTTTCCGTTTGATATTGCATTTTGCGTTCAATCCTTTTTGGTTAAGGTCAAACCAACGGTTGTGTTGATTGCGGAAACAGAATTGTGGCCGATTTTTGCATCTTTTTGCAAATTGAAAGGGATTAAGCTATATACAATTAACGGCAGAATGTCTGATTCCACCTACAAATTGTATAAATTGTGTCGATATTTCTTCAGGAAAATTCTTGTTAAATATACAAAAATTCTTACTCAAAGTGAGATTGACCGTCAAAAACTTGTTTCTATCGGTGCTCCTGTTGACAGAACTTTTGTAATGAAGAATTTAAAATTTGACGTAAAACCGACAACAGAACATGTTGAAATCGGTCAAGACGGACATAGAGTAATCATTGCGGGTAGTACGCATAATGGTGAAGATGAAATCGCATTGAAGATTTTTGCCGAAAAAATCAAAAAATATCCTGATATAAAATTACTTTTGGCATTACGTCATACAACAAGATTACCGCAGGTTTTACCGTTAATTGAGAACACCGGATTGTCTTACGGCTTCCGTTCAAAAGGCGATACTTTTAAAGATAAAGATATTATCGTCCTTGATACAATGGGCGAACTTGGAAAAATGTATTCAATTTGTTCTTTTGCGTTTATTGGCGGAAGTTTCAACAATACGGGCGGTCATAATCCGTTAGAAGCAACAGTTTACTCAAAACCGACAGTTACGGGTCCTTCAATCCATAATTTTAGAGATATTTATTGGTTGTTATCACAATCTCATGCAGGAAAAATTGTTAAAACCCCCGAAGAGATGAGCGATTATATAGAAAAATTGCTTTCGGATAACGACTTTTATCAACAGGCATGCAAGGATTGCGAAACAATATTCAACGATCAACAAGGGGCATTAGATATCGTTATTGAGGAATTGAAACAGGTTTTGGATTAAGGGAAAATATTTAAGTGATTCAGAATTTCTGAACGGTGGAAATCGTTCCGCTTTTTCCACCCTACGATTTTTAATCTTTTCAGAAGGGCGAAGGCTATACTAAGCCCATAAAATAGTCATTCCGGCCTACGAGCCGGAATCTGATTTTGTGAGGGAAAAGAACGAATTTTAAACAGATTCTGAATAACAAGAAAATTTATTTGTTCTTTTCAATCGCAAAAATTTTCTAAGTTTTCAGAATGACGAAAGCTTTGAAATATTATGTGCCCCCTTGAGGTGCTAGTTCGAACCAATGAGCGAAGCGAATTGTGTGAGACTGTATGCCATATTGCTGGAATCGAAATCTTTGATTTCGAAGGGGGTAAAATAATCAATATAAAACAAAAAATTAAGTCCAAAAACTCTAGTAGAACCTTGCCATGAAGAGACCCTGAAACGAGTTCAGGGTGATCCTTTTGGGGCGTCTTGTCTTTCTGAATGACGTATGCAGGGTCGAAGTCCTTAGTGATTTTAATTGTTTGAATAGCAATCAAAACCTACATTGGGCTGAGTCGTTTTGGGCTTTTTACATTCAAAATGTAGGGAAGAAAAAGCAAAGCGATTTCCACCTTTTTCAAAATCAAAACCGTTCGGAAATTTGAAATCTTCCGAACG
>SFZC01000141.1 GCA_004558955.1 bacterium
GTACAGATTCTGAATAACATGAAAATTTATTTGCTCTTTTCAATCGCAAAAATTTTCTAAGTTTTTTTAATTCCGAATTTTTCCCGCAGATAGTAAAGGCAGGCTGCAGAATGCTTGCAATGATGCCATCTTCCGCTCGGACAATTACAAGTGAAATCAGGCACGGTCAAATTTTCTTTCAGGGCAATATCTATAACGTATCTTTTGCCTTCTATTCCAAAAATCCAGTCGTTGTACGTTGTTCTGACGTGTTTTACTGCACCTTTTTCAAACAGAGCTTTTCCTCGTTCCAATATTTTTTCATCAAAATTATTTTCAAAATCTTTTAAATTCATATTTCAATCCCAAAAATTTCGCCTTCAAACTTGCTAATCTTCTTCCAAAATGTGTTCAAGGGCTTTTTCAAAAATCGTTTGAACGTGGTGGTCATTTAGTGAATAATAGACATTTTTTCCACGTTTTTCGGATTTTATCAATTTTGCCTCTTTTAGGACCTTTAGTTGATGAGATACTGCAGATTTAGTCATATTGAGCAAATATGCCAAATCGCCGACACACATTTCACTGTTATCAATCGCCCAAAGCAAGCGAATTCTTGTTTTGTCACCCATAATTTTAAATATTCCTGACAAGCCTGAAAGCACAGTATCATCAGGCATTAGCGGTTTGATATTCTCAATTAATTCTTTGTTTATTGCTTCGCAATCACACGCTTTGACTGCCATTTTAATACTCCTATTAATTTCATTATACAATAATTGAATAATAATTCAACTATTGTATAGAATTGTAAAAATATCACGAAATAGTCGTATTAAACACTTGACAGTTGAACGAGTGTTCAATTATAATATAATTGAATAGACATTCAACCATAAGGGACAAAATATGTGCGAACACGAACAAGAGGAAGAAGAAAACAAATTTATTATCCCGAAGATTATTTTGACGGTGATTTTATTTATTTGCGGATACAAGTTTAATTTGCTGTTCTATGTGGGATATCTTGTTATTGGTTATGATATTTTGTGGAAAGCGATAAAAAATATTCTCAAAGGAAAAATGTTTGATGAATGTTTTTTGATGTCTGTTGCGACATTCGGGGCTATTTGTATAAAAGAGGTTCCTGAAGCCGTAATGGTTATGCTTTTGTACCAAATTGGGGAATATTTACAGGATAAGGCGGTTGATAAATCAAAGGATTCAATTACCGAACTTATGGATATTCGACCTGATTATGCCAATAAAATTACTGGGAATGAAGTTATTACGGTTGTTCCGAAAGAGGTTAAAATCGGCGAAATTATCCTCATAAAACCGGGTGAAAAAATCCCGTTAGACGGTGAAATTATTGAGGGAAGTGCCAATATTGATACTTCTTCTCTAACAGGCGAAGCTTTACCGCAAAAGGTTGAGGTCGGTCAAAGCGTTTACAGTGGTTGCATAAATTTGGACGGAACAATTAAATTAAAAGTTACAAAGAATTTTGAAAATTCTACCGTGTCACAGATTTTGGAACTTGTTGAACAGGCTTCCGCAAAAAAGACCAAAACTGAGAATTTTATTACAAGATTTGCTCAAATTTACACCCCGTTTGTTGTGGTGTTAGCACTTGTAATCGCAGTTATTCCTTCATTTTTCGTTGCGGGGAACTGGATTGAAAGGGCATTGACGTTTTTGGTAATTTCTTGTCCTTGTGCTTTGGTAATTTCTGTACCGTTGAGCTTTTTTGCAGGTATCGGAGCAAGTTCAAAAGAGGGAATTTTGGTTAAAGGAAGTGTTTATTTAGAAAAACTTTCTCATATCAAAACTGCAGTTTTTGACAAGACAGGAACGCTTACAAACGGTAATTTTGAAGTCGTTGAGATAAATTCAGATAATCCAAAAATTTTGGAATATGCCGCAATCGCTGAAGCAGGTTCAAATCACCCGATAGCAAAAGCGATTAAAAAGGCTTACGGAAAAGATCTTCCGCTTTGTGAAATTACTGAAATTTCAGGCAAAGGGATTAAGGCTGAAATTGACGGCAAGGAAATTCTTGTTGGGAACGCAAAACTTATAAATAATGCCCCGAAAGTTGACCATATCGGTACTGTGGTTTATGTTTCGGTTGACGGTGAATATATCGGAAATATCGTGATTGCCGACACTTTGAAAAAAGATTCCGCATATACAATCGGTGAATTGAACGGTAAAAATATTGAAACCGTAATGCTGACGGGTGATTGCGAAAGTACCGCAAAATCAATTCAGGCTCAACTCGGAGTAAAAACGGCATTTGCAGAACTTTTGCCAAATGATAAGGTTTCAAAAATTGAAAATTACATCAATTCGACAAGCAAAGGCACAACAATCTTTGTCGGTGACGGAATAAACGATGCACCTGTTTTAACCCGTGCAGATGTCGGAATTGCAATGGGCGGATTGGGGTCTGATGCCGCAATCGAGGCTGCAGATATCGTAATTATGGACGATAATCCCGCAAAACTTCTCAATGCAATTAACATAAGCAAAAAGACCATGACTATTGTAAAACAAAATATTGTTTTTGCGATTGGTGTTAAGGTACTTTTTCTTATCTTGAGCGGTTTTGGCATGATGTCAATGTGGGGTGCAATATTTGCGGATGTTGGTGTAACCCTTCTTGCAGTATTGAACGCTCTAAGATTGATGAAAATTAAAACGGTTTAAATTATTCAAATACAAATTTTTTATTCAACTGTTCTTCAAGTTTCAATTTTAGTTCAGCCGTATCATCGGTTGAAATATCCTTGATAATTCTTGCGATTTCAGTTAATTCAAAATCTGTATAATCCATATAGCCGTTTTCTTTCATAAAGCCCTCATATTCATTTTGTATAATAAACACTTTATTATTATACTCCTTATTTAAAATAAAAAACAGAGTTAAAGAACATGTTTTTATAAAAATTCACTAAAATTAATAACTTGTAATATTATAAATTTTTTGTTTGAAAATTTTAATTTTCCTCTCACAAAATAAAAAAGGCACTAAAAATAGTGCCTCATAAGACTGATTATGATGGATGATTCGATTATTTGTTTTTCCCCTGATTTAATTCTTTATTTTCCCCTGTAAGTTTGACATTCCCCGATTTTCTTTTTCTTTAAATATCCCTTACATATATATAAACAATTTTCGCAGTGGAAAATTGCCTAATTGGTTCTTAGGTAATTAACAAAACTTAACAAAACCTGAACTATGCAATATCACCGCAATCCAGTGAATCTTTCAGTGCTTTTAGTACAATCACCGGGATTTTGCCTTCTTCTGCTTCTTGAGCAAGTATTGCTAAGGCTTTTTCTTTTGAGAAGGCTTCTTTATAGGTTCGTTTTTCTGTTAAGGCAGAATATTTATCCGCAACATTGATAATTTGCAAAGCGGGATTTTGGACAAAAGGTTTATTTTTGTCAGTACCGTTTAGTGTATTGTGGTGGTTTCGGACAAGTTCCAAAACTTCTTCTTTTGTACCTGTTGTTTTCAAAAGTTGATAACCTAACTCTGAATGTAAATTCATGATTTTATGTTCATTTTCGGTTAATTTTGTGTTTTTGTTTAAAATTTCGGGCGGAATTAAAACCTTGCCAAAGTCATGCAACATTGCACCGTCTTTCAAAGTTGCAGGGTCAATGTTTTGCGAAATAACTTTTGGCAAATGTTTCAAAATTGCCATAGAAATATTTTGAGTTTCTTGGCAATGTCCGTTTTTCAGGTCTTGAAGTTCTTTTATATTCAGATTTGTTGAAAGTTTGTTTTGTCTTAGAAGTTGTGTAATTTCAGGATTGTCCGCAATCATTTTTTTGATTGCAAGCTCATTGAACAGTCTTGTCGGAGAATTATTTTGGAAGGTGTCTTGGGTAAGAGTTTGTCCAAAATTTATGCCGTAAGATTGTCTGTTAGTTTTTATGCTGTTAATATTGCTTATTCCGAAAAGGTTTCCGGTTGCAATTTGATTAAACCACACGAAATTTTACCACCATGCACTACTACACTATATTTATATAAAGTAATTTTGCATTCAAAAATTGCCTGAAATTAAGAATATGTTAAATTAACTTAATATAATAAAAATTATGATAAAATAAAATGTGCTATGAAAGATATTGAAAATGTTATTGTATGCGGACTTGGTGCAATCGGGTCAATTTATGCGGACAAAATTCACCGATATGACAGCACAAAATTAAAAGTCCTTGTTGATAAAAATCGTCTGGAAAAATATACAAAAAATCCGAAAACTTTTAACGGTCGTCCGATGACGTTAGATTATATTTTGCCCGAAAATACCGATTTCAAGGCTGATTTAATTATTATTGCCACAAAGTTTGACGGATTAAATGACGTAGTAAAAAATATAGAAA
>SFZC01000142.1 GCA_004558955.1 bacterium
ATAAGGAAAAAATACCACAATTAGTGTCTCATCCATATTTGCCTTTTTAAGCAACGAACTCTTATACAACTTTGCCCATGGTGTATAAAGCAAATATGGATGAGACACTAATTGTGGTATTTTTTCCTTATAACTATTTTCATCTATGAATGCCCGTCTAGGAACAAATGATATTCCTTCTGTACTATGAAAACCACTTAAGACGAAATCACAAGTAGCACCTATCATATATATAAGAAAAGAAAATGTTTCTAACGGTCAAATCTTGAAATCTTTGTAAAAACTGTTATAATAACAATTATGAGAGCATTTTTGGCAAGAATTACAACAGTTTTGTTTTTAGTCGGAATACAGATTAGTATTCCGCAAAGTTGTATTTCAGCAGAAATCGTACCCGTTCAACTTGAATTAAAAGGGTATGATGAAATAATTTTGCCGACAGGTTCTTTTGTTCCCGTACTTTCAACTCAAGAAATTTCGACAGAAACCTGTCCTGAAGGATACAAGGTCAAATTCATTTCAACGAGTGACCTTTTTATGTACGAAACAAATATTATTCCGAGAGAATCCGAGTTTTACGGCTACATTGAGAAAATCAACGAACCTGTAGTAGGAACAAACGCTGCCATGAAAATTAAAATCACAAAAATGATTATGCCTGACGGATTTGAAACACCCGTAAAGGGGTATATTTACACCTCAAATAATAATATGATTGGCGGAGAGTTAACCCCACCTGCAGATTGGGTAAAAATGCCACATTACCAAAGCAAATTTCAAGGTATTTCATGGAATCACAGAGCTGCAACCTTGCAAATGCGTCCGGGCGGAAAAAGAAGTATGGGAGTGCATACAAAAATTCCCGCAGGCGACCAACAAATCATTATCTTAACAGCTCCAGTGCCGATTACGCATACTATTACGAATTAACATTTGATTGTAAACTATCCATGTAACAAATTGACAAAAGTTTTTAATTAAGTAAAATTATAGACAGATGTATTAGGGAGAACTATTGTAAATGAAAAAAATAATGCTTGTTGCAACCTTGTTAGTAATTGGAAGTAGTGTAATGGCACGTCCAAATTTCAGCTACGAAGAACCGACTCCAATAACTCCGAAACCTATTATTGAGGAACAGTATAAAATTAACGAAAATACGCTAAAAGGCAGCGTTTCAGTTGTTCCTGCGGGACAAACCTTCAAGGCAATATTTACGATGCCGATAAGTTCTGCAACAGCAGTAACGGGACAAACGGTAACCATGGTTTTAGGTAAAGATTATTACTACAATAATAAACTTATCGCACCTGCGGGAAGTTCTGTTAAAGGTTCGGTTATAGAAGCTTCAAGTGCAAAGCATGGCAGTATTAACGGTAAATTAGCAATAAGATTTACTCAAATTACAACACCTACAGGTCAGGAAATTCCGATTTCAGGGATTATTAAAACAGATGACATGTCAGGAACTCTCGTGGGCGGAACAAAATTTGACGTAACTAAGGATTACGCAACCGATGTTGTTGCTGGTGCGGGAGCAGGTGCTTTGGCCGGAGTAATAATTTCACCGTTATCAGGCGGAAGTATCGGCAGAGGTACGGCGTTGGCAACGGCTGTCGGTGCTGGCGGAGGACTTGTAAAATCAATTTGGGATAAAGGTGAAGACGTAAGCCTGCCTGCAAACGCAAGCGTAGAAATTGTTTTACTCCAAGCAATAACAGTAAACCCGACTAATACGGAAAATTAGTAATATAGGCAATATTAACATTGTTGCTTTAAAATAAAATGTAAACAAATAAGACTATAATATTTGTTGTTAGGGAATAAGATGTCGATACTAAATAAATTTACAGAAAATTTGAACAGAGAGTTTAATACAAAAAGCACAAATTCATCAGAATACAGAATGCCTGCAGTTGTGAGGGATAAAGACACAAGTATTTCAATGAAGAAAGCAATGCTGATTTCTTTGATTGCTCACCCTGTTGTGGTTGCTATTTTGTGGCTGATAATCACAATTTTGGCAATTTTTGGCATTCAACTTACAATGTTCAACAAACCGAAACCGCACGTTAATGATATTGAATTTGTACTTGTAGATAAGGAACAAAAGCCTAAAGATGCGAATACAAGATTTAGAGCAGATAAAAACTCTCGCACGGGCGGAATAAATGACCCTAAAAAGCCTGTTTCGTTACCGTCAGCAGCACCTTCAAAACCGGCTCAAGGCGGAAGTGCGGGACCCAAAACACCTGTCAAAGCTCAAGCAGCACCGAAAAAGCAGTCAATAATGAGTAAAATTACTCAAAGTATCGCACCTTCACCTGCGAATAAACCGACACCACAAAGGCAAACAACAACTCAGAAAAATGTTACGCCGTCACCTGAGGTTCAACAGGCAGTGCAAAAACCACAACTCGCAAAACCTCAACCGCCAACGGCAAGACCTTCAATAAAACCGCCAATGACACCAAAACCTACCCAAAGACCTACGGGTACACCGTTTAAAGTTCCAGTACCGTCAGGCGGAACAAAAAGAGGTCAATATTCAACAGGACCTATAGGCGGTTCGGGTTCATCAAGCAATGGTGGCTCAAGAGGTAGCGGAGCTTATGCGCCAAATCCGACATTTGCACCTGTTGGAATCGGTTCTGGTAATAAAATAGCATCGGGTTCAGGCTCAGGCAGAAGCGGCTCGGGTTCAGGCACCGGCGGTTCAGGATACGGTAGAGGAACAGGTGCAGGAGGCGGAAATCCGGGTGGCGGCGGAGGTCGTCCGGGGATAGATGCAATCCGTGAACCTGATTTTGGACCATACATGAGAGAACTTCAAAGAAGAATCAAAATGAATTGGGAACCTCCGAAGGGCAACGAAAGTAAACGTGTAGTTCTGTTATTCAAGATTGCAAAAGACGGAAAATTATTGTCTGTCAGCGTATATAAATCATCAGGACTTCAAAACGTTGACCAAGCCGCAATTAACGCAGTAAAAGTTGCCGCACCGTTCAGAGCGTTACCGCCTGAATACAAGGGAGCAAATATCGATATTCAGTTTACATTTGATTATAATGTTTACGGAGCAAAGGTTAGATAAAGTTATTAAGACAAGAAATGAGGATAAAAAACTATGGAATTATTATTAGATTCAATTAAAATGGACTGGCCTGTACTATTACCGATTTTCGTATGCTCGGTTCTAGTTTTGGGCGTAGTAATCAAAAAATGGTCCTTCTACCAAAAGAACCAACGTGACATCACTGTTTACATGAGAGAGTTAAACAAATATCTTTCTAAAAACGACTTGTCAGGTGCTCAAAATACAGCTTTGAGATGTGGCGGCGTTATCGGTGACGTTATTGAAGAAGCAGTTAGAATTTTCAAGGAACAAAAGAACGGATTTTCAAGATCATTTGATATTTCCGCAGCGTTGGCAACAAGAAGACTTGAAAGCCACTTAACAATACTTGGTACAATCGGTGGTGTTGCTCCGTTTCTTGGTTTGTTCGGTACGGTTGTCAGAATCTTGTTAACCTTCAATATTTTGGCGGATTCAGGGAACCAAGCGGCAACTGTTGCTTCAGGTATCGGTTCAGCATTGATTGCTACAGCCTTCGGTCTTGGAGTTGCGATTGTAGCGGTAATATTTTACAACTCTTTCCAATCAGTTGTAAAACACTATGAAGACGATTTCCAACTTATCAAATTGTTGTTCTTGAGCTTTATTGATGGCGAAAACGAACCTAAAAACAAATATTCTTCATCAAAAGTAAACTTATAATAATCGGGTAGTCAAAATGGCATTTAATAATAAAAAGAAAAAACAACAGTTATTCACAGAAATCAATATCACACCGTTAACAGATATCTTTTTGGTATTGTTAATCATCATGATGGTAGTTGCACCGTCTTTTCAGTCAATGGATAATGCGGTTGACGTACCTGAGGTGAACAACGGAATAAATATTGACGAAAATAAAGTGACAATATCGGTAACAAAAGACGGCGTGATGTATGTAAATGGAGAAAGTACATCTGCAAGTCAGTTGACTGACAAGTTACTTGCTGCTAAAGGCTCTGAAGAAGAACCTGAAGTTATCGTAAAGGCTGACAAAGCAGTAAAAAGTGCAAAAATTATGGAAATCATGAACGCTGCACAAGATGCGGATTATAAAAAACTTGTTGTTGCGGGCGAACCTTTAAACAAAAAAGACCAAAAAGAACTGGAAAAAAAGAACGTAAATCTTCCGGAGGATAACGAATAATGAGAGATACATTTAACGAAATTAATATTACACCATTAACGGATATCTTCTTGGTATTGCTGATTATTATGATGGTAATCGCACCGATGCTGGACAAACAGGGAA
>SFZC01000143.1 GCA_004558955.1 bacterium
GACTTTCTTCAATAATCCGGACAAGCATAAAACCTATATGATTTTCATCAAAAACGAGTCACTGTACTTCACAATTTACATTGGCCTATTTTTCATTTTAGCCTTAATAAAAAGATAGCAAAAAACTACCGACTTTAAGTTAAAAATAGGTAGTTTTTATTTTTGCGCGCGTTTTTCGGTTGAAAAAACGGTCGATTAGCTAATCAACCGTTTTAATGGAATAAATTCATTTTTTACTTAATATTGGAGCTTAGTTAACATATAGTATCTATTTAATTCAACTGGTATTTTCAACTTAAGATTAAAAGAAACCACAGGTACCGTTTTCTCTTCCAATGATTTTTTATTGATGACTTTTTGATATTCTTGAACAAAACTATTCTCAATAGAACTACACTCACCAAGATAGATAAAGCTAACTCCATCATCATCAGATTTTTTTACAAATAAATGCAAATCAATATCTGGGTCTTTAAATTTAACTATTTCATTACTATCTAATTTTCGATTAGTCTTTGAATAAATATTCATCAAACTGGGACTAATAAAGTGATCTGGATAATTAATCGAGTGACTTTTGCGCTTATCATATGTTACAAAAATTGGACAATTCTTTAAGTTATCATCAAAGCGATACCCACCAATATTTTGTCCTGAAACAATGTGTTTCCAATTTAATAATCGACATGCATCCGCACGAGTATACCTCTCACCAACTGTAAAACTTTGATTTGAATTATATCTTTTTGATCGTAGTATTCCAGTTTTAAGGGCATCTACAAATAAATCTTTAAAGAAAGTATTATTTAAACTTTCTTTTAAAACAGAATCAAGTTGATAAAAATTATCTTCATTGCTAATAAGTGATCGTCCACCATATGATTCTTTATTAGGAAGTGCTTTTCCGTCGAAGAAGCTTAAAGACAAAATGCAATCTATAGATTCACTAGTTTTTTGATCAAAGTAACAATTATTTTTATTTAATATCTTACTATAATCTTCTTTACTTATTTTTTCTCTCTTTGATAATTCTTGTAAAAGCAATAGTTCATGTTGTCGTTTTCCATTAGCTAAGACAACAGTCAAAAATGTCAAGACTTTCTCTTGGTAAGTCTCTAATTTAGGTATCTCTTCTCCCATTTCAAGTAGAAACTTATAGTAATTCTTATATTTATCGGCAATTACTTGACAATCAATTGAATTAGCTTGCAGATCAGCCATCATAGGAATGCGACCAATTTTCTTTTTCTCATTCAAATACTCATTACGGAGCTTCCTTTTAACCGTTAAATTAGAATGATTAATCGATTCATATATTCTTTCTTTAGCAACATGAGTAAAATTAATAACCGATACACCATAAATAGGCTCTACCTCAAGATCGTCTTTTAAATTATCTCGATTATGTGATTTATCGCCTGATAAAGCCATTGGAATCATGTAGTTATTATCATATGCTCCAATAAAATCAATAACTGTTAAATAATCTTTACCCGGAAACTTACGTAGTCCACGACCTAATTGTTGTACAAAAACAATACTTGATTTAGTACTACGTAATAATACTATTTGATTAATACAAGGAATATCGATTCCCTCATTAAAAATATCAACTGTTACAATGTAATTAATCTTTCCTTTTTCTAGTTCTTCAACTACTTCGTCACGAGTTTCAACATCGTCTTTTCCTGATAGGGATTTTGCTTGTATCCCTTTTTGTCTGAGACTTTCAGCTAACTCCTCTGCTTCTTTATTTCTGCTACAAAAAATTAATCCATGAAGTATATCTCCGGAATAGCCGTAGTATTTCGTTTGTTCAATTATATAATCCACGCGCTCATCAGCCACTAGATCACTTAGAGAACTTGTATCACTGATAACATGATCTTCATAAACATAATCTTCAACCCCATAGTATTGAAAGGGAGCTAGCATTTTATTTTCTAAAGCATCTTGCAACCTGATTTCATATGCAATGTGATAATCAAATAGCTTAAATATATTAAAATCGTCTGTTCTCTCCGGAGTTGCAGTCATTCCTAAACAAAACTTAGGTTCAAAATAATTAAAAATTTTTAGATATTGACTTGCACCTAAGTGATGAGCCTCATCAAACATCACATAATCAAATTCATCCTTAGCAAATTGTTTCAAATTGATATCTTTTGATAAAGTTTGAGAAGTGGCAAAAACATATTTAGCTTTAATTCCACTTTGATCATTTCCACTGAATATCCCATATTCTTTTTTTGTTCCACCTATTACCTTATGAAAACTTTCTAATGCATCTTCTAAAATTTGCTCACGATGTACAACAAAAAGAAATCTTCTAGGTTTAAAATTTTTAACATCAAACGCACCTAAGTAAGTTTTTCCAGTACCAGTAGCAGAAATAATCAAAGCCTTATTAATGTCCTTTCGACGTAGATTTGCAATTTCTCCCAAGGCAGCCTTTTGCATTAAATTAGGCTCAATTATATTCTGATCTGCAATTTGATAATCATTTAGATGATCTAAGTTGTTTTTCTTTTTTATTTTTTTATATTCTAATTTATAAGCTTCATACCATTCTTTAGTTAAAGGAATTGCCTTATTCCATTCATTTTCAATTTGAAAAGTAAGTTCTTGAGTGATCTTTGCATTTGAAAGAGAATTGAGACGTAAATTCCACTCGTAATTACCAAAAATAGCACTAGAGGTTAAATTTGAACTTCCAATAATTGCAGAAGCATATTTATCATGGTCAAATAAGTATCCCTTAGCATGAAAAGGAAGAACCTCGTCATTATCATTTCGTTCATTAAATAACCGAACTTCAGCATTCTGAACCTCAAGTAAATCTCTAAAAATTGCCGGTTTATTAAAATATAAATAAGTTGAAGTTAGAATACGTCCCTTTATGCCACGCTTATAGAGATCATGTAATACTGTTTTTAATGATGCTAATCCTTGTTGGTTAATAAATGCAACAGCAAAAGTGAAAGACTTACAAGTAGCTAATTCCATTTTTAAAACACGATAAACATTAGTACCTTTTGATTGATTCAAAATCAAGCCAGCTGATAAATTACCAACCTCCAGATAGTCATCTTTATCAATAAAATTATTTTTTACTGTCTCTAGTAAGTCGCCTTTTATATTATCTTGCAAAATTTATATCCTCTAATTTTTGTTTTCCTAATTCTTCAACAATCTCTTCATCTGCTTTCGGCCAAGACAGATTAGCTAGTTCTTCTTCACTTACCCACTTAATTGAACTATGAGCAACTAATTTAAAATCATGTGTCTGAAGTTTAGCATAAAAAACTGTTAACTGAACTACTCCAAAATCATACTCAAATTCTGTACTTCTTCCAACTTGTGGACCTACTTCAATATTTACATTTAGTTCTTCCTTAATTTCTCTTTGAAGAGCTTGCTTTGGTGTTTCATTAGCTTCAATTTTACCACCAGGAAACTCCCACATATCATGCAATATCCGGTTTAAAGCTCTTTTAGCTACTAAGATTTTGTCTTGTTTTTGATTAAGAATTGCAGCACCAACAACTTTAATTTGTTTTTTCATTGTTAATCAACTTTCATCTTTAAAATCACAAAATAAGTATACCAAAAATCTGCGCTTAATCTTGATGTTGGAGTCAGTATTCATAAGGATAGTTCTGAAAAAGTGAAGAAAGTAGCTGAGAGGATTTATAGTATTATTACCAGAAATCAAGATAAAAAATAAGCCACTTTTTTCTTATTTGAAAAAGTAGATTATTTGTAAATTTGTTTAGTTTTTAATTATCATCACTAGGCAAAATTCTATAGAACAGTTCTTTACCTGCAAAATACATGCCCCAGTAACCTTCATCCAGAGAATGCGCATTAGTCTCATCACACAAGTATATATAACCTTGATTCATGAAAATTGATCCACCATCCCACCAATGATATTCAGGTTCTTCAAGTCTATTTTCATATTTCGGCTTTTCTTTAAACCATAATTCTATTTTTCTATTCCAATATGGGTCAAAAACTACATGAATTTCATCATTTTTAGCTTCAATACTTTCAATATGCACATCATGAAAGCTCAAGGCACTACTCATCAAATCATTGATATCTTTTTGAGTTTTTATTTTTTTAATTTCTTGATAGTCATATTTTTTATCTATTTTGATGCATTCTTCTAAATCGTGTGATGATATTTCTTCACAAATTTTTTCAGGATCATATTTATTCAAAAAATCCATTGAACCTAAATATGCATTTTTAGGAGTCCAGTCAGAGCTACCACTATCAATAGTCACAACATGCATAACTCCATCCCTAGAGTAGGTTTCTACTTCTATCAGATTGGATTTAGGAC
>SFZC01000144.1 GCA_004558955.1 bacterium
GTTGCGGGTGTTTCAATTCCCGTAATGTATTTGATGAAAAAACAAAATACTAAAAATTTGTTCAAATTAAAATATGGTGTTAAAGAAATGCTTTCAATGGCTGCGTGTGGTAATATTGGTGGCATTTTGCTAAGTTCCATCGGCGAATCAAAAAATGACAAATTGAAAAAATGGAAGGAAGGAGCTTTTCAAATGACCTTGACGGCAACTCCGATGTTGATTGTTGACGGGATTATCAAGTTTTGTGAAAAGTCCAAAAATCCTAAAATAAACAACAATTTTACAAAAATTATCGCTTCTATTGCGGGTGTTGCCGTAGGTTCAAATGCTGCGATTGCTTTGTTTAATCGTCTCAGAAGCGGTAAAGAAGCCAAGAAACCTAAACGTGAATTGAAACTTGTTGATATGGTTGCAAATTTAGATGATGCGGTTGCGGTTTGCGTATTGGCTAAAATTCCGTTTGCGGACAAAATTCACATAGAACGAGCTTTGCCGTTTATTTATTCTTTCTGCGGATATCGTTCTGGTACGGGCGAAAATCGATACTAATTTTCGGTGAGCCAAGTTTTGCACGCTTTTAAAAATTCATCTCTGAAATCATTGTATAAGTCTTCGGCGTGATTGCCGTTTCGGAATTCAAGATAAGATTTTTTGCAGTTTGCCTTGTCAAATAAGGCTTTTGTGTGCCATGTAAAAACAGTAGGGTCTTTCTCTCCTGCAATAAATAATGTTGGTGTTTCCACCCCTTGAACCACCTCAAGCGGGTTGGTTTTTTTTAGAAAAGGATTTCCCGCACGAATGGAAAGCCACCTTTTTATCTCAAATTTCTGAAAAAGTGTCGGGTACCAAGCTCTAGGGGAGTACATGTGGTTTTCTATTTTGAAAAACTCAGTTGGTGCTGAAACCGCAATGCATTTGTGTATTTGTTTATCTTTTACACAATGTAAGATTGCCAACGCTCCACCAAGTGAAAATCCAAGCAGTGAAACTTTTTGATAGTGTTGTTTGGCAAATTCGACTACCGCATTGAGATCGTGTTCTTCTCTTGCAGTAAAGGTGTAAAAACCTTCACTTTTGCCGTGTCCTCGAAAATCCATAGAAATAATATCGTAAATTTCAGACAAATCCTTTGCCAAATTGCTAAGTGATTTTGAGTCTTTTGTCATAAACCAACCGGGGCAAATTATCACCACTTGGTCGTGTCCGTTTTTTAGATGATTTGCACGGATTTTGAGGTTATCAACCGTTTTTACTTCAATTTCACTCATCAAAAATTACAAATCTCCTGACTCCATTATTTCCGAAAAATTATTCATAAGTTCATCTTTATTCAACAATTTACACGTTTTGCCGTTTGTTAATGTCGAGAGTAATTTTTCTTCATTTTTTGTAAGTTCGGATGAATTGTTTTTTGTATATTTTTTCTCCGGGGTTTGCAATATTTGAGAAATCGCCTCATTATCGCTTGCACTGGCTTCTTTTATTACCGTAACTATATTTTCTAAATCTGATTTTGTGAAATTGCATTCAAATTTTGGTTCAAATTTGTTTATTGTTTTGTCTGCGATATCTATTTCAAAGACGTCTTTTATATCTTTTCCGAGTCCGCCGATTTTTCCTGAAAATGAGTAGTTACATTTGTTATCAATCCAACCGTTAATATCTGCTTTTATAGAAATTTTTAGTCCGAAAATGTCTATGTATTGGTCGAAATGAGCAGGTTCGCAAGTCTTGATATTGTTGTAATATCTTGTTGTTAATTCGTTTGCTTTAGCTTCCCAGACCGCATCTTTGTTTGCTTTTTTGCTTAGAATTTGGGTTACCGTGTCGTGGTTTATATCTTTTTGATTATCAATTTGCGTATTTGTCAGTGCGTAAGTTATCGGTAATGTGCCGAGTATGGCTGTCGTTAATACGATTGTTGTAAGTAGTTTTTTCATAAATTGTTATTCCTTTTTTCTTAAAATCCGAGTATTGAGTTTAGGTTAATCGGGTTTTTGCTTATGTTTTTAATTTGGCATGCCCCTTGATTAAATACTACGTCCATTAAAGCAGAGTCAGATGCTGATGGGTTTAAAAATGAAGTAATATCAATGTCGTTCGGATTTTTTAACATTTTTGTCTGACCGTTGCTGCGAGCTTCTTCCTGCAAAATTGAATCACCAACCGATAAAAGTTGTTGTTGAGTAAATTCGCAATGGGCACTCGGCTCAAAGGTTAAAAGTTGTGCTTCGGACGGGGAAACTCCGTAAACAGAAGCAAATGAACTTGCCGCCCCGTTAGTTTTAGCAACAAAATCAACTATACATTTATTATTAGACCAACCTGAAATTTTTACATTGAAATCTAAATTCATACCAAAGGCTTCAGTTTTTAATTTTTCACTGTACGGAGTGCATGCTTTAACGCTGTTTGATAACTTGCTGCCTGTTGCAGTTGTCGGAACTTTTCGTGTCGTAACGACTTCTGCTATTACTTGTGTGCTTATTACGGTAATCGTTAATAAGGCTAAAATATAACAAATCTTTTTCATTTTATCACCTGCTTACTTATTTTATTTTTATTATACCAATATTATAAAATTTTGGTATAATATATGTGAGGTATTTTAAGATTTTAGTGGGAGAAGAGAATATGGCAAGACATGAAATATCCAGTAACGAAATGTTAATGCTCGGAGTCGGGGTTTTGATTGTGGGCATCGTTCTTGCTTCTTATTCTTTTTCAACATATTCGGAGATGAAACAGTTGGAAAACCAGTTTGATTTTGATACACTTGATAAAAATACTCAAATTTCTTCTTCGGATAAATATTACAAATATCTTGAATATTCCGATATTCTCAATCAAAAATTGAAGGCTAATAAAAATATTCCGATGAAAAATGTTGCGTGTGTTTATCTTGATTATGCTCAACATAATGCTACTGCATTGTACTATTTGACTGATAAAAAGATGTCTATGGATTCAGACAAAAAGAGTGTAGCCTTGAGTAATATCAGGGCTTTGAACAAAATGTTAGAGGATTACAAAACGTGTTCTAACGCCTCTGCATATAAAACTGTTTTGGACGAAATTTTGGAAGGTGCTTCTAATGCCGAGAAGGACAAATTGAGAGCAGATGAGAGAATGAACGAGTTTTTGTATGGGGGCGAACCGAAAGTTCCCGAACTCGGAACACCTGAAGAACAGCAACAGTACGAAAACCAACAAAATCAAACACCTGCAATACAACCGCAAAATGCCCCGAACTATGTCGATAATAGCGGGCATGCTCAGAGCTTAACTCAAGAACAGATTGATTATATAAATTCACAACAAGTCCAAACCTCAAAATCCGAGTAATTGTTTGTGGAATATGTTATTATTTTATTTAACGTGTCGGTCACAAAATTTGATAATTCCACCCAAAAGTCACTCTGAACTTGATTCAGAGTCTTTTTCGTTTAATTGTTCTATTTCAAACACTTTACACTTGGAAATTGTTTGTAATTTCGTAAATATATTGCAAAACTTTTGCAAAGTAGCCAAGGTCAGAATTTCCGTTGATTACCAAATCTGCTTGATTTCTGAACGGTTTAACGTATTTTTCGCCAGCATCTGCAATGTAGTGCCAATGTTTTAGGGCATTTTCCATGCTTTGGTTACGTTCTTTTACTGCTCTTGTCATAAATCTGTTTTTACGAAGTTCATTTTCCGTTTCTACATAGATTTTAATGTCAAAAACATCTTGAATGTTGTCATACATTGTTGCAATTCCTTCAACAACGATGATTTTTTGTGAATGAACGTCCATTGCTTTCGGTACGGAAACACCTGTGCCGTTTGGCAGGTACATCGGGGCTTTTATGTCATTCCCTTCAGACAACCTTTCCAAATCCGTTCTGAGAGTTTCCAGTTGGAAGCTTGACGGAGCATCTACGTCATAACCGTTATCACGCAGGCTGTCAAAGGAACCGTATTTATTAATTAATGCAGAAATATCGTTAAAATAATTATCTGTACTCAAAACTGTTACAGGCATGGACAATTTTTCGATTACACTTTTTATTTCGTGACAAATTGTCGATTTTCCGGAGGCGGATTCGCCCGTAATCCCGATTAACAACTTCTTTGAAGGATTGTTGATTAGTCTTCTTGCAAATCTTTCCACAAAGTTCGGATTGACCAAATTCAACACAGGGGAGTCTTGTTTTTTGTCGTAAAGGTATAGTTGTCTAAATTTTGTTTGCAGGTAAAACGCCAGTAATTCTCTGCCTGACCGAGTGTTGAAATCCGGTTTGTAGATTCTGTCGTTTGTGCTTAGTTCTTTTTCTGA
>SFZC01000035.1 GCA_004558955.1 bacterium
CTCAGTTAATTTATTTTTCAAAATCAATAAACAAATATTTAACTAACGGATATTATGTTATTCACACTGAAAATTTAAATAATGAACATTTAGAGATTTTGAAAAATAAATTAACTGAGGACTTTTATTGGAAAGAAGATTTAGAAATTATTTATATATCCTTGTTTAAGGATGGTAATTTAAAAAATTTAAATGCACAAAATATAAAATTACTAAATTATACAATGGCAAGTAGTTGTATATATTCTGATAAATTTAATTCTTTAGCTGATTGTGTTGAACATATTATATTAAGCGGTAATACCTTTAATTTGAATATTCAAAACAAATTTAGGAGTTTGGCCGCTTTTTATCAAGTATTCTCAAAACTTAAAAATAATATGGATATTATAGAATTCGACAATGGTAATTATATTAATTTTAAAAAATTAGAATCTGTTGGACTTAATAAAAATGATTTGTACGAATATCAAAATAAAGTTATTAATTATATTGGAGATAAATATTTTACAGTTATTTCACTTAAGAATGATGGCTTAAAATATGATAAATTAGATAAGTTAGGATTTGATGAATATTTTTATTCTTCAATTCTTATCAACAACCCCTCAATTCAATATAGAAAAATTAAAAATACATATTTGATGAAAAAGGGAGAAGAACAGTTTGAACTAAGTGATTTTCTAATATACATAATGGGAAAACTTAGAAAAATTGATATTTATGATTTATGTGATTATATAAAAACACAATATGGTCTTGATATAAATCGATACAAAATAGTAGCAATAACTAAAGAATGTAGTTTGTATTACAATCAAATTACAGAAAAGGTATACATAGATTATGATGAATTTTATAATGAAATATAATGTTGGAGGTATTAAATGATTATTAGCGACTTACTTAAAGAAGGTGTTGAAAAGAATTATGTTATTAAAACAGATCAACGTAAAAAATTAACAATCGAAGGACAGCCAATAGTTTATGATGTATATAAAATTGATTTAAATGCTTTGTATTACAACGATAAAAACGATAGAATTGCAACTTGGATTAGTAAATATAAAGCAGAACATAATAATGAGGAATTTAATACCAACGATAGAGAAAATTACAACAACATAATTCAAGAATTTATAGTTGATAGTAATCAGGGAGCAATTGATAGAACTCAATCCAATATTGATTTAATAGGACAGCAAGAACCAGGAGTAGTATTAAATGACGGCAGAATAATTGATGGTAATAGGCGCTATACTTGTTTAAGAAGACTTAAAGAACACAATGCAATGGCTAACGGATATTTTGAAGCCATAATATTAAACTATGATTTAAAGCATAATGAAAAACAAATAAAAATGCTCGAGTTATCTATTCAGTTAGGAGAAGATACAAAAGTAGATTATAACCCTATTGATAGATTGGTTGGTATTTATAATGATTTAATTGATAAAAAACTTTTAACTGTGAAAGAGTATGCTGATGCAACAAACGAAAAAACTTCTGAAATTGAAAAGAAGATAGAATTAGCAAATTTAATGGTTGATTACTTGGATTATATCAATGCTCCTTTGCAGTTCTATATTGCTCGTGAAAACGATATTGAAGGTCCTTTACATGAAATATTAAGAGCTTTACATAAATGTAAAACCGAAGAAGAAGCAGATAATGTAAAGCAAATATTATTTCATGAATTGTTAATGCGACCAGAAGGCGATATGACAAGATATATAAGGAAAACAGCTGATAATCTTGTATCTTCAAAACATGCTGAAACATTTATAGAAGAAACTTTTGAATGTATTGAAGAAACTCAAAAAGAGTTGCTTGCCCCTGAAAACCAAAATTTAGATAAAAAAGAATTAATCAACAAGGTTCGAAACAACAGTAATGTTAAAGAAAAAATGCAAAAAAGCAGAACAAAAATAATTGAGAAAAATGATAGAGAAAAAATTATAAATGAACCGGTTGAACTTTTAAATAAAAGTATTGATATTGTTGAGCATATAGATACAAATATCTTCAAAAAATTATCTGATGACCAATTAGACGATGTTAAACAATCTTTATCAAGGTTGGAAAATATTGTTAATAACATAAGAGTATCATTAGAGGACTAGTATGTTTAAACAAATTCCTCTTAAACCTGTATATTATGCACGAGAAAATAATATACTAAAAGAATTTTATATACCTGTTATGAAAGATTCTATTGTATATGATAGGGCTAGTGCGTATTTTTCAACCAAAGCTTTATGTGATTGTGCTGAGGGAATTGAATACGTTGCACTTAATAAAGGACAAATCCGTATTATTTTATCAGAAGATATAGAGGAAGATGATTTTAAGAAAATCAAACTTGGATATGACTTAAAAGCTAAATTAAATCAAGGGTTGATTTCGAAACTTGAACTAATTGAAAAAACGGATGATAACATTAGAATTTATTCTAATCTTGCATATTTAATTGCAGAAGGTTTTGTTGATATAAAAATCGCATTTATGCGAAAAGGAACTTTTCACTACAAATTCGGAGTATATATTGATGTAGAGGGGAATGAAATAACCTCATGTGGCTCTGATAATTTAACAGATGCAGCTATACACAGAAATGGTGAATCTTTTGGTATTACTTGTAGTTGGCTCTGTTCAGAATTTGATTATGGGAAAATTGCAAATAATAAAGAAAAATTTGAAAATTTATGGAATAACAAAGATACAGAAGCGATTGTATTAAAAGTAGATGATGTTGTTTTAAAAGAAATAATAAAATATAACAAAGGTAAATTAATTATGGATAATGCTTTTCTTAAAGAGAATTGTTTTATATTAGATTACGAAAATGAAAGATTAGTTGGTATAAATAAACTTGAACAAAATATAGAGTTTAATGTCTTCAATAAAATACATCTTAGAAGGTTTGTCGACAGTTGTATTGGTAATAAAGTGGCATTCAAAGAAAATTTATCATATGTTGATTTCGAAAAAATTATTAATTTGTTTAAAAATAAACTTCCTAATGTTTCTTTGTTTACAACGGCTTCTCTTGATGAATATATTACTAGTAAACAGATGTACTTAAATGATAGAAAGGATTTAGGTATTCAGATAAAATTAAAAGATGATTTATGTAAAAATGAACTAGAAAAATACAGATTAATCCTAGCAAAAACAATGACTCGTCAATTAAGAGAACAACAGTTATGGGATTCTTTTTATATGTGTAAAATGAAGAAATGCAGTAATTTTTCTGTCCCAGGTTCCGGTAAAACATCTTCTGTACTCGGAGTTTTTGCATACTTACAAGATTGCGGGAATGTAGATAGAATTGTTGTTATTTGTCCTAAAAATGCTTTTGAATCTTGGAAAAACGAGTTTAACATATGCTTTAGGGGCAAACAAGAACTAAAATGCTTTGATATTCAAAGCAACGATTCTTCTCAACAAAAACATTATTTGTTGAATTATGAATATAATCAATATAATCTATTTCTTTTTAACTATGAATCTCTTAATGCATATAAGCAAGAAATTAAAAACCTAGTCAATAAAGGGACATTGCTCGTATTTGACGAAGTCCACAAAGCAAAGGGGATAAATGGAGAGCGTGCTACAAATTCAATAGAAATTGCTAAAGATGCAAATTACGTAATAACTATGACGGGGACACCGATTCCTAATTCATACTTAGATATTTATAACAATTTGCATATTTTATATCCGAACGAATACGATAGTTTCTTTGGTTTCAAGGAACAACTTTTGAAAAATCCAAATGAATCCGAAAGGAATCTGATAAACGATAGAATTAAGCCATTTTATTGCAGAACTTCAAAGGAACAGTTATGCGTACCTCCAGCAAATCAAGATATATTCTACTTAGAAGATGCAACAAGTAATGAAAATAGAGCTGCTGAAATATTATATTCTAAGTATCAAAGAAATAAATTTGCACTAATAATCAGGCTTTTACAGTTAGAATCTTGTCCTGAATTATTATTAGAGAAATTGGATTTTAGCGAGTTTAGAGATATTTTAGATATTTCAATAGAACCTGATGAATTAGATTATTCTGATGCCTCAAGTGAACTTAAAGATATTGTTCAAAACATTAAAACAACTGTAAAAACGAAAAAATGTATTCAATTGGTACAAAATTTATATAATGCAAATAAACCAGTTATTATTTGGACTTTATTTAGAAAATCAATTTCAAATTTAAGAACATTGCTTAATGAAATCGGTATTCCATCAGAAGAAATTACGGGTGGAACATCAATGGAAGATAGGAAAATAATATTAGATAAATTCTTAAACAATGAAATTAAAGTATTAATTACAAATCCTCAAACGCTTGCTGAATCAGTGTCATTACATTCAATATGCCATGATGCTATTTATTATGAGTATAGCTATAACTTGGTTCATTTATTGCAATCTAAAGATAGAATTCACCGTTTAGGATTACCGGATAATCAATACACTCAATATTACTATTTGCAAACATTATTTAAAATTAATGATATTGATTACTCATTAGACGAAATGATATATGACCGTTTAAAATTAAAGGAACATATAATGCTAGAAGCTGTAGATGATGGCAAACTTGAAAGAGTCTTTACAGAACAAGAAGATATTGACGCAATATTCAAAAAATTAAATATCTAAAACTTGTTCTAATACATACTTATTATTCAGCCAAAAGCATTGTTTTGTTAGTTCTCTGCCGTCAGGAAGTTTGTATGTATCAGCTTTATTTTGCCCGTGTGGTCTTACGTGGCTTACTTTGTTAAAAGATTGTCCCGGCAAGTTATTAAAATCACGTCCGTTTTTATTTGTTATTTTAACGCCTTCTTTAATTACCTTAACTGTTTCATCCCAAACTTTATGGACTTCTTCAATGTCGGCTACCGGCATGTTCCAAAATTTAACATTATCCAGATATAATTCGTTATTTTTATCAAACTTGAATATGATAAACATAAATTTTGTAGAAGAAAACAGGTTATATATAAATGAATCTTCCCATTCTTCTTTAATAATATCGGTAAATTTAAAGGTTGGGAAAGACATACTTTCCTTAATATTTTTATCACCAAAGTTTACACGTATTGTTTTAGGAACAATATTTGCTTTTCTGAATTCTTCTGTTGCTGCAATATTTCCTTTTATACCCAAAATAGAAGCTATAATTCTTTCATTAACATTCTTCATTGCAGGGTTTAATTTAAATTCTTTGATTAATTCCTTTTGTGATTTACCGAAATATGGTTTGATTTTGTTTATAATATAATTTTCAAAACCTTGTTTTTCAAGTTGTTTTTCATTATCAATAACGGATTCTTCTTTGTCCTGATTCAAGACATAATTATTCAGAATATATGTCATGTAAGATTGTTTAAGAGAATATGCTCTTTGATTAGCTTTGATAGTATTAAAAGGTTGTGGCCTTAAATCTTTTTCTCCACCTGCGCCTTTACGGCAAGCTCCGAGATATAAGGTGTCTCCTTCTGATAATTCATGAGCTTTACCCTCTCTTATTTTTTGAACAATCTTTTCCCAATCCTGTTTTATAACAATTAAATCTTTTTCCGGATATTCATATAAAAGAGTTTCCAATATTTTAAAATCAGTAACCGAAACATCTTTAAAATATTCATAATACATCAATAAAAGTGTTTTATTCTTATGCCAAAAGCTGCTATCCTCGAAAGACTTATTAACTTCTGTCATATAGTCAATTATATTTAATACAAGCCTTTCTTTTGCTACATATTTATTTGACTTATTTTTTATGCACGGGGTAACCTTTAATTCAACACCTAATTCAATAAAATCAGCTTCTGCACGGCTGTTTACTTTTCTTTCAAACCAACATTCTTCAAACATTTGCCCAACGTTACCTTTATTTTTTGCGGTTCCAAGTCTTCCCGTCGTGTCAATTTTACCGAAAGGAATGTTTATAGCTTCTTTAGATCTTTTTAATAATTCCGCTTTTGAATTGTAACGTTTTTCTTGCATAGTTACCACCCCGCTGATTTTATGGTATCATAACAATGGAGTAATACAAGAATGTTAAGTCGTGGGAAGAAAATAAGAGTAGTTGAATTATTCGCTGGCGTAGGAGGTTTCAGGGTAGGCCTTGAAAGAAGCTCTGATTTGTTTGAAACAATTTGGGCTAATCAATGGGAACCGGGAAGAAAATCTCAATACGCCTATGATTGCTATGCTAAAAATTTTGGTGAAAATCATAATTGCATAAATGAGGATATTGCATTAGTTAAAGACCAAATCCCTGAGCATGACTTACTTGTTGGTGGTTTTCCATGCCAGGATTACTCTGTTGCAAAAACAGGTGCAAAAGGTATTCAAGGCAAAAAAGGTGCTTTGTGGTGGGATATTAGAGATATTGTAGAAGCCAAAAGACCTAAATATATTTTGCTTGAAAATGTGGATCGCTTATTAAAATCTCCTGCAAAACAAAGGGGGAGAGATTTTGGCATAATCTTAAGATGTTTATCTGACTTAGGTTATGCAATAGAGTGGCGTGTAATAAATGCTGCTGAATATGGCTGTGCACAGAGACGCCGTAGAACATTCATTTTTGCGGTAAATGAATCAACTGATTTTTATAATCATTTAGCAAATGAAGATAAGTTTAATATCATAACTAAAAATGGATTTTTTGCCGGAGAATTTCTAATTGATAAAACAAATTTAAGTATCAACAATATGGAAATTTATACAATTTCACAGGATAAATACAAGACTCTTGATGTATTCTCTGACAAATTTGCTGCAAGGTTTAGTAATTCAGGTGTTTGTGTAAATGGGAAAGCATACACAATGGAAACAACACCAATAATGCAGACGCCGAAGACATTAAACGAAATCTGTGAAGACGGTGTCGTTGATAAGAGATTTTTCTTGAATGGCAGTACAGAAAAATGGCAATACTTGAAAGGTGCTAAGCGCGAAGAAAGACGGCGCCCCAACGGTGAAATATATTACTACACAGAAGGTTCTATGTCTTTTCCTGATAGAATGGATTTGCCAAGCAGAACAATGCTTACAAGCGAATCTTCTTTGAATAGAAGTACGCATGTTATTATTGATAAGTTATCACAACATTTAAGATTATTAACTCCAACAGAATGCGAAAGACTTAACGGATTTAAAGACGGTTGGACCGATACTGGTATGCCTGAAAAATTCAGATATTTCGTAATGGGTAATGCTCTTGTTGTTCCTTTAATTGAAAGAATGGGTTCGAGAATTTTGAGCATTATGGATTGCGTAGATGCTGTTCAAGAGTATGCAATAGTATAAATAAACTAATGAGGGGAATGTGGATTTTTTAAATTTCAAAATTAAAAATTTTAAGGGAATTGAAGATACTACTATCAATTTTAATTCTGTAGCAAATATTTATACACTTATTGGTTTAAACGAGAGTGGAAAAACAACTGTTTTAGAGGCATTAAATTATTGGAGTTATTCAAAAGAAACACAAGACGCTATTGAATGTTTAGGTTTTGAAACCATAAAAGACGATTATGAATTAATTCCAATAGGCGAAGCTTCTAATTTTAGTAAAGAATGCAGTATCGAAGCTACGCTTATTTTAAATAGTGCAGATGAAGACAAAATAAGAAAATATGCCAAGACCGAATGCAACTTTGAAATAAAGGAAGATATAAAGCAAATTTCAATTAATAAAAGAGTGATTTTTAAAGACTCTAAACTAGAAAGTAAAAGTAACAAATGGAGTATTTCTTTAAAAGGGAAAAAATCTCGAGCAAAAACAATTCGAAGATTAAGCTCTGATGATGAAGAATGGAAAAAAATTATTGCTTTCATTAGAGATGACTTGTTGCCTACTATTTTATATTTCCCCAACTTTTTGTTTGATTTTCCTGAAAAAATTTATTTGGAAGATTTGCCTGAAGAATCCGAAAAAATACGTAAAGAACAAGCTTTTTATAAAGACATTATTCAAGATATACTTGATTCATTAAAAAGTTCTTTGAACATTCAAACTCATATTGTTGATAGGGTTAAATCTGGCGACAAAAATGATGAAAGAAGTCTTAAAAAAGTTCTATATGATATGGAACAAGAACTAAATAAAAATATTCTTGGAGAATGGAATGCGATATTTAAAAGAGGAATTGATAATAAAAAAATTAAAGTTGAGTCTGACATTGATGAAAATAATAAAGTTTTCTTAGAATTCTTTGTAGAAGATGATGGTTACTTTTCAATAAACCAACGTTCACTTGGCTTTAGATGGTTCTTTGCATTTTTATTATTTACAAAGTATAGAGGATATCGTAGTAGACAATCAACAAATATTTTATTTTTACTTGATGAACCTGCTTCTAATCTTCATACTACTGCACAACAGAGGTTGCAAAAAAGCTTAGGTGAAATTGCAAAACCAGATTATAAGTTTATATATACAACGCATAGTCAATATCTTATTAATCCAAAATGGCTAGAAAATACATATATTGTTAAAAATGAAGGCCTTTCGTATGATAGTGAAGAAAATATTGATGAATTTTCATCGCAAAAAACAAAAATAGATATATTCCCATATAAACAATTCGTATCAACTTATCCTGACCAAACTAGTTATTTTAAACCGGTTCTTGATATTATTGACTATAGACCTTCTGAACTTGATATGATTCCAGATGTTGTTATGGTAGAAGGCAAAAACGATTTTTATACATTTAAATATTTTGAAGAAATTATATTCAATAAACAAAATGAAAAATATAACTTTTTGCCTGGTTTATCAAGCGAAAAATTATTTCCATTAATACAGCATTATTTAGCTTGGGGAAAGAATTTTATTATTATTCTTGATGGAGATAAAGCTGGTACTGAATCTAAACAAGATTATATTAAAGAATTTGGTAATATTGTTAAAAATAGAATATTTTCATACAAAGATATTTCAACATTACCAAAATCAGGAAAACTTGAAGATTATATTAAAAAAGAAGATAGAATAAAAATACAACAAACTGCAAATCCAAGTTGTAGAACATACA
Organism: bacterium; assembly: GCA_004558955.1. GTDB lineage: Bacteria > Cyanobacteriota > Vampirovibrionia > Gastranaerophilales > Gastranaerophilaceae > Zag111. The sequence goes on from SFZC01000035.1 coordinate 9,069, forward strand.
ATAAAAAGGCATTTAATAGGACTTTACAAGAATTATATCTTACAAGTGAACCTTTTGCATTCTCAGATGAAAGTAAAAATAACATCAAAACAATATTAGATTTTTTTGATACCAGATTCTAATTATTGTTTGAATCTTCAAACTCGCTTAATTCTTCCCAATCGTTTGGGTTACCTGTTCGTTTTAGGTATGATTTACCTCCGTCTATTGCAACTTTACCACAAGAGCAAAATTTAAAATCGTGTGTACGTATTGATTCTATTATATCCCCACAATGTTTACACTTGATTTTATTGTGTATAATTTTTCTTTCCATTTTAAACTTCTCAATTTATAAATGAATTATATCGAGCAAGAATCCTATGCACACCATTTTGTAGCAAAAGTTTGCGAAGTTTGTTATTGATATTTGTAGCATATGTTGGTAACGTTAATTACTTATAATATATTCTTTTATCTCTTTTTTATTAACTAAATATTCTATAAATATCTTTTTAGTTTGACCTTCAATTTTAATAAGAGGATTAGCATTATCAATAGAAGTAATGTAAAACGGTCCATCGTTTAATTGCTTATAACTTTTACTAAATACGGTATGTATTTTATTTGATTTGTCTGCCTTTAAAATATCAACATTCAATTCTACACAATTTGCTAAACCACATGCTGCTGTATAATCATAAGAAATACTTATATCTTTATTATTTAATGTAAACATCTCTGGTTTAGAAGAAAACACTCTTGCTCCTAATCTTAAAGCGTTTGGAACATCAATACTATCTGCACCATTAAAAATTTTATCAAATTGCTCTTGGTTTTCATAATTAGTCATATCATGTGAGTGTATATAATTTATTTCTTTTAAGGAATATGGTCTATCATAACTATTGTTATATGAAGTTTCCACGTCCTGAAATTCTTTGACATCTATATAGGATGAATCTTGATAAGGATAAAATATCCAATAATTATTTTCATAAATGATATTTTCCCATTTATCAAAGCCGATAACATCCTTTTCTTTAATTGTATTTATTTCGATATTTTCATTTGTATTAGTTAATGTAATTGGTACGTACAAATAATGAATTAATATAGATAAAAATATACTTATAAAAAACCATATAAAGAAAAAGGTAAAACCTTTTTTATATTTATCTTTTAGCCCCTTAATAACAAAAATTATCGTGCCTAAAGCAACTATGTGCATTAGTATTATTTTAGGCATTTCCCACATATTTGCATTGTAATTATGTGTTCCCACTAAAGATATGATCATTGATATTAAAACAACAAATCCACTAAGAATTTTATATTTCAATGCAATTCTATTATTGAAAATATTTACGACCAATAACCCCCAAAGAATATATATTGGGTCAAAACAAGACATTAAAATATAAAATAAGTAGGTACATATTGGATGGAGATAACATATAATTGTGCAAGCGGAAATACATCCTATAATAGCCACAAGTACGTATAAAACAATTTTATGAAATTGAGTATTTTTTAAAATTTCGAATCTGTTTAAATTTGAGTGACAATACTTACATCTTCTTGCTGTGTATAATATTTCTTCTGAACAATATGGACATATTTTTGTTTTGGGTATATCTTCGTGTTTTGTTTCTTCGTTTTTCGCTTCTAATTTTTCAATAAATTTTTTATATTTTTTTAATACAAAAGTAAGAAAAATTATCCCTAATAAAATAATTATGAAACCTAAATTAAAGGTGGTAAAATATGAAGAATTATTTTGTTCATGATTGATATACCATTTTACACCTTCTATTGCCTGTTTATATTCTGCAACTTGTTTGTATTCAGGAATATCATAATGATTTTGAGGATATAACTCTTTCATTATTTCAACGGGCAGTCTTTCTTCTTTTGCTTGAATAGCTTTATATTGTATATTAGTTTGTATATTTTTTTCTTTTGCAAAAAGCACCTGTGTTGGTGTTTTTAAAGAATTAATTTGTGTTTGAAATAAATAAAGATTAGGTTTCATATTTCACCTCAACAACAATAGTAATATAAAAACAATTAAAACACCATTAATAATGAGGATTCAAGCTAGATATATAATTTTAAAAATTTACGGAATTTTTTTGTGGCTCAGATTGAGCGAAGCTGTTTTATGTTTTTGTCCCCTCCCCACCCCTTAAAAGTAGCTGGTCGAGGACAGATATAAAGGAGGAAGCTGCAAATAGGTTGCAAATTTTCTGATAAAGTCTGAGCAAATGTGATAAATTGTGAGAATAAAATTGGCTTAAAATCCATGTGACGCAAGCAACAGAAACAAATTCCGATAAATTATAATAAAAGCTAGAAAGCACTGAGAATGTGGCTTCCAGCTTCTTCTAAGCGGTAGGTCATGCGTTCGAATCGCATCCAGGGTAAATAAGAATAGGACAGAGATTTATTCTTGTCCTATTTTTATTTGCTTTTAAAAAAGATTACTTATTGGCAATGGAGCAGAGCCCGATAAAAGATGTGGAAATAAAAGTGCTGTTAAAAGAAGCCTTGACCAACAAAATCACAGATAGAGAAGTTTATATGAGGGGTATTGATGCAAGTTATAACTACGAAGGTTATAGCACCTACAAAACAGAAGAGTGCTAATTTTTACCTCAAGCAAAGGAATATTTATGAAAAACTCAACCTACTTTAAAAATTTGGATTTTTTACGTTTTGTACTTATTCTGATTATTGTTTGTCTGCATTTTCAACACGGTGTAATAAATGTTTTTATGGACAAAATTGCGTTCTATTCCGGATTACAAGATGCTTTGGCTTTTTCTTGGCTGCCTGTTGAGTTTTTCTTCATATGTTCAATCTTTTTAGGCAAAGCAACTTTTGGAATATTTTTAACCCACCAATTTATAATAAAAGCTTGGAATGTCGTAATTTGCCAACAACATCAAAATTGGGTATTATCGCACCCTATTTCAAACCTTGCTATTTTACTCGCAATAATAATCGTTTTCGGATTTTTTGCACACTACAAAGTCGAAGTTCAGACAACGAAATATCTAAAAAAGAAATTTGAAATCGTTTAAATTTGCCTTCACAAATAACAATCCTACAACGGAATGCTGTGATGATTGCAAAAATCCATCAATTTTTCTTTTTTAACATTGATTTTCTCACGCAAATATGTGTTCTTCGTAACCTTGACAATCAAATCAGTTGCCTTATCATACATAGTCGAAGAGCCACGCAAAAATTCCAACTGTTTTTGAGATTCGACAGAACCCAACTCAAAATAATAATTTGCGTACAAGTAATAAATTTTTGACAGCAAATCGTTCATATTATACTTTTTGGCAAGCAATAGTGCCGATTCCAAATTTATCTTAGCGGTTTCATAATCAGACTGTTCAATTTCAGCCTTTGCAATAACCATTCGCAAAAGCACAATGAAAAAAGTATTATTAATTTGCGGATTTTGTGCAATTTCAAGAGCCTTAGTAGCAATTTCAATCGCATTTTTAGGAGATTCCGTTATAATTGTTGCTTCTGCAATATAATACCAAGACAACAACGCACCGAGTGCCAATTTCTTATTGGCAAAATATGTTACCTGCTCATCGTAAATTTCAATAGCGTGTTTTGCCTGTTTATTGTCACAGAAAAGTTTGCCAAGCATTGCCTTAAAGACATTTTTGCTAAACACATCACCGGTATTATTGGCAAACATCACATATTCAAAAAGATTTTCTCTCAAACCGTCATAATTCTTCAAAAGAAAATTATTCATCGTTTCAATCAAATCATAGCAATTTGTAAATTGAGCCTTTGCATCATCAACATTTTCATCATCACCGTAAGCCACGCCCAAACGATTTGCCACATCTGCCAAGACCTCACGAGAGGTGACAAAATTTCCCTTCATTGTGTTGGCATAAGCCAAAGCAAGTTTCAACCTGCAAATCAAGTTAACATCACCGATTCTGTGTTTATCAATAGTATCAAACAGGGTTGTCAAAACTTCAAACGACCTGTCATTTCCCTGTAAAACAAGAGCAATCGCCAACGCTGATTGAACCCTCAACCAAGTATCATAAATAAATCCGAGCGGAATTGTTTTATTTAACCCAGGTTTTGAAATATAAGAATTTAGCACAGGCAAAATATCGTTATCCACAAGGTTTACAACCTCACCGCAATTTCCTATACGCAAAAGTGAATATAATTTTGTCGCCTTAATAAGTGCTGTTTCAAGTTCGGTTGAAGGTTGGGTCATTTTCTTTAAAACATTATCTACACACTCAACATCACCGTAATAATTCCCGATTTTCTTGCAACAAGCCGCAAGATACCCGAGCAACTCGATTTCCTTAACTTCATTATTGTTCGTTTTTGCATTCGCAATCGCATCAGGCAAAAATTCCATCGCCTCTTCAGGGTCATATTCTGTCAAAAGTTTCCCCAAACGCTCACTGATATTATACCTGATATTCACGGTTTCATTCTCGTTAAACTCATTAAGTAAGGCTAAACATTGACGCTGCGAAATTACATACAAATTGATATCGCCGATATATGCGGCAATTCTTGTTAATTTTGTCCAAACATCAAATGCCATACGATTTTCTTTCAAATTATGAGCAATCACCGCCATTACGGGATTTACATTCAATTCAAAAACGCTCAACGCACGCCCGATTTTAACATTTATTTCTTCAAACTCTTTATCGGAAAGCAAATGCTTTTGTATTGTTTCCCACAAATACACATTACTAAACTCGAAAAATGCCTCATTATAACGTCTGATAAATTTCGCTTTTTCCAAATATGTAAGATATTCGCCAAACTCTTTGTCCTTGTAGCCAAAAATCTCTTTCAGCAAAGCCAAGTTCAATTTTTCACCCAAAATATTTGCTCCACAAAGAAGTCGAAAAGCCTCAAGATTAATTTTTCTCAAAGTTGCCAAACGCTCAGAAACCAAATCACTAAACGTTTTCGGCATCAAAAACGCTTTGTCAGTAATTTGACAATCAAAACAATAACTTACGGCCTGTTCGGCGAAGGCGGAATTTCCACGACATTTATCAAAAATAATTTCTTGTTCCCGTTTAGAAACATAAGTTCCCGATTCACCGGTAAATTTCAACCTGTGTTCAAATTCATCTACAGAAACAGGTGCCAAATGAATATCCGTATAAGCTTTTAAATCTTTGTTTTCAATCCCGAAAAATCCGCTCACAGGCTTGTGTTCGTTGTAAATCACAACAAATTTTAAATTTTTCCAATTATTCGAACGTTTGACAAAATTTGACAAAAATTCTATAGAAAACCCGTCAATATAATCAAAATTATCAACAACAAAAACAAAATGTCCCGTATTACAAAAAGCATCAAAAACTCTGTTTAGAATATCAAAAGTTTTCCGCTTATTTATAATTATATCTTCATAATTTCCATCTTTAGAATTATACAAAAAGTTCAAAAAATCAGAAATTTCCGTAGCATTCAAAAATCTTAATTCGTTGCTAAAAAACGGCATCGCTTCTTTTTTCAAATCATTTTCGTTCAGATAAAAATCCGGCAAATTGAACAAATTTAGCAACATATTTTGAATAACTCCCCCGGGTGAAAGTTGAGTTACGGGAGTGCATCGCCCGATACACCATTCAAAATTATAGCTTTTCAAATTGTGCATGACCTGACGTAACAAGGTAGTTTTGCCAAGTCCTTTTTCACCTGTTATGGAAAAGATTTTTTTCTCTTTGTTACAAAGCCCTTCTGATAAAACTTTATAACCTTGAGTCGAAGTCATCAAAGTTGGCATGAATTTCAAGTTCAAAAGCCCATCATTTTTTTGTTTTGGCTTGTTTGAAGATTTTGCCTTATTTTCAACCGTTTTTTGCTCTCTCATAGCAACTGCAGAAACAAGTGGAGAGCCGCATTTTCTGCATTTTTTTGCAATAGGGAAATTCACACTGTTACAATGAGGACAAATTTTTAACAATTCTTGCCCGCATTTTTTGCAAACAACTTCACCTACAGGGTTTACGGTATTGCAATGACTGCATAATAAACCTGTACGAGATTTACAATAAGGACATTTCAACGCCTCATTGGGAATATTTTTTTTGCAAACAGGACATTTCATAAATCTGTATTATCTATTGAATAACATCTCTGACTTTTTCCATCAACTGATAAAGTCTTTTGGAAACTTCAGACTGTGACACCCCAAGTTCTTCCGAAATTTCTTTTTGTGTCATGCCTTTATCATATCGCAAAGTATAAATATGTAAATAGTCTTTCTTAGGATTTTCTTTATCAATACGGATAACAGAATCGGCAACAAATTCCAAAACTTCCTTCTGAATAACAATTTCTTCGGGACTTTCGGGAATTTTTATACTTGAATAACTCACAGAAACGTCCGAAAAATCAATTTCGGGAGTTTCTACGGTAACTTCTTTTGAAGACATGTAGCCTGCACGAGTTCTGCGAAGTCTTCCGGAATCCTTTAATACACTTACGATTGCAGTATTAACAATACGTCGCATATAGGCTTCCAACGTAACTTCAGAATCAATCGCATTAATAATTGACACTGAGCGTTTGCATGTTTCATTAAAGAAATCGTCATACAAATCCTCATTGTTAGGGTATTTTCTATCCCCTTTTATTATCCTGCTGATTAAATCTATCTTTTCTTGTGCCAGTTCCAAAACTGTAATCCTCTATCCTAGATTTAGTATAGCATATTTATAAATATATTTTAAGTACTGCAGTAGTATTTTCATAAGAACCAACGCTACGAGGGGCTTTGAGCACGTTAAGTGTCTGATTTACAGTTCTTAACACTATATTATCTAATTGACTAGAACCGCTTGAAGTTACTATTCTTGCATCCTTAAAGGTTCCGTCCTGTTCAAAGGAAACGCTCACTCTCATTTCGCTTGCGTAAGCCAAATCTGTAACGGAAAGTAAATCCGTCATTAAGGCTGATTTTATGCTTTTTCCTGCAGATTGGAAATATTCTTGGAATTTCGGTTCTGCTGATACTGCTCCCGGAACTTCCCATGACAATTTTTTAACCTCAACAAAATCAGATTTTTTAGTCGGTTTTGTACCCGCAGTTGATGCTAAAGCATTTGTATTGTTATTCATTTCCACCACTTGACCTTGCGGTTGTTCAGACTGAGTTTGAGCAGGTTCAGGCATATTCAAATCACCTGAATTATCACTGATTGGTTGCGGCGTTTCCTCAGTTTGACCTTTGAGGAATTTAGAAACCCCAAATCCTAACGCAAAAATCAATCCGAGGACAAGTGGTGGAAATG
>SFZC01000145.1 GCA_004558955.1 bacterium
CAATCTTTAATTCTTTAAGCGCCCGTTGTAATTGCGTAATTCCCATATAGCAATATGGGCACGCAATATCAGCCCAGTATTGAATTTCCATAGATGATCGCTCCTTATAAATATATATTAATTTAATCTAACCATAAAATAAGCGAAGTTGCTAGTAAATACGTAAAGAGGGAACGATTTATTTTAAAATTAACCTGTCATTAAAATTATAGTTTTAATGCGACTAAATTTAAAATTCCCCCAGAATATCAATTTTGGACTTTCTCAAAAGAATTTATTTAATACTTATTTTTAACTTTAATAAAACTTTCTAAACAAAACTAATACTTCAGTTTCCTGGGCAATTGGAAGATGCTAAGGCTGCCATTCGTTATATAAGAGCTAATGCCAAGCGCTTTTAAGCTGATCCTGATCGGTTTATCGCGATGGGAGAATCGGCTGGTGGGCATATGGCAAGTATGCTAGGTGTTACTAACGGTCTTAACCAATTCGACAAAGGTGCTAATTTAGATTACTCCAGTGATGTTCAAGTAGCGGTTCCTTTTTATGGTGTAGTTGATCCCTTAACCGCTAAAACAGGAAGTGCATCAAACGATTTTGATTTTGTTTACCGTAATCTGCTTGGCGCTGAGCCTGAAAACGCTCCCGAACTTGATTCTGCCGCAAATCCCCTCACCTATGTAAATTCTACTTCTACGCCCTTTCTTATCTTTCATGGTACGGAGGATGTCGTTGTTCCAATCAAGGATAGTGAAAAGCTTTATGATGCATTAGTTGAAAACAACGTTCCTGCTGAATTATACGAAGTTGAAGGTGCAAGTCACATGGATGTAAGATTCCTTCAACCACAGGTATTTAAAATTGTAATGGACTTTTTAGATAAGTACTTAACTCGGCCATAGATCACTTCTTGCCTTTACTACTAAAAAGCAAACTAACAACAATCCAACTTTCACATTATTGATAAAATCAAAAAGCACCATGAAATTACTTCACGGTGCAATTGCAATTATTGTTAATATTTATCTACTTGGCTTCCATCAATGGAGAAATAGATAATTTGATTTGCAAACCTAATCCAGCAGCATATTTATTTAATGTAGGCAACGTAGGGATTGAATCTAAATTCTCGATTTTAGCCAATTGAGGTTGTGTCATACCGATTTTTTTTGCAAATTCTGTTTGCGAAATGCCCTGTTTAATTCTTTGTACTTCTAAAAAAGACAAGGTATCAATAATCGATAATTCTTCTTTTGTTGCAACCGTTTGATGCTTATCTATATCTTCCCATTTTCTCATTATTTACCCTTCCTTTCGTACCAATCGTCAAGTAGTGACAAGGCTCTTTCTATCTGACGAGGATCTGTTTCATCCTTTTTCTTAGTATAATGATTTAATAATACAAAATTATTTTTCTTCCACACTCCATAAAATACTCTTTCTGGCATAGGTCGTAACTCCCATAGTTGATGCCTATAACCCTTTAATTTTTTTGCTTGTGGTGTATGTAACACAGGACCAAGAGCTTGTAACATCTTGATTTGATGGCGCATTTTTAAATAAATTGCTTTATCTTGCTTTTGTTTACTTTGCGAAATTTTCTCGAAATAATCACCAATTTCACTATTTCCATTTTTATCTTCGTAAAAAACTACTTCATACATGCACTATTTCCTTTATCATAGCTTATTTATTACTAATTATAGCAAGATTGCTATGACTTTACTACTATTAAATTTTTACAATCACCATAATCAACAATTTTTCTATTGAAAGTACCCGCACACTTGATTAAATAAAATAAGTTTACGACAATGATTATTTTTGGTGCACAAAAATTGCCGATGTTCCCCAAATGTTCCCCAACCTTACAAACTTTCACCATTTCATACCATTTCAACTAAACAAAAGCTCCGATAAAATGCCATTATATCAGCATTTTATCGGAGCTTCTTTTTTATACAATCTTACAAAAATGCGTCCCCCGAGAGTCGAACTCGGATCATGAGGACCGAAATCTCATGTGCTATCCATTACACTAAGGACGCCTTATATTTTTATTTTAGCGCATTTATTAAAAAAATAAAGCTAATTTGTCAATTTTATTTAAAAAGTACAAATACCGATGACGCTTATTTATTCCCCCTTCTCCTTTACCAGCACTTCTTAAGTTAATATAATAGATATGTTACAAAAAACATTAGGGGGAATTTTCCATGAAAAAGCAATCTACAACCATTGCTTCAATCGTTATTTTAATTATAATCGCTATCTTTGCACTATTAAATACAGCAACCGTAGTAGTCAACCTTTTTGGGGCTCAAGTAAAGATGCCCCTGGTGCTGCTAATTTTTATCTGTTTACTTATTGGGGCTATTATTATTTACTTACTATCATTTTCTAATCACCTCAAAACTAACAAGCAATTAAAAGAATTACAATCATCGCGTGTTAGTAAGGACGAATTTAAAAAGTATCAAAAAAAGATTGATCAACTACAAAAAGAAAATGCACAGCTAAAGCAACAACTTAAAAATCAAACTGTTGCAGAAAAAGCACAAGATTCTTCTGCAAAATAGTGTTTCAGAGAGGAAATTAAATGGGAAAATACCGTTTTATTGCGATCGATGTTGATGGTACCTTACTAGACGATAATGATAAATTCGACGTTAACCGTTTAAATCAAGATATTGAACTATTACAAAGACAAAACTACCACTTTATTATTGCAAGTGGGAATAGTTACGATGCATTGTCAACGATCTTTCAGCCGTGTCCACTTGTAAAAGAATTTGTAGCAGAAAATGGCGGACGACTGATAGTAAACGGTAAATCTGTATACGGCAAGACTCATTCAATTGCGACACTGCAACAGCTTTATGCTTTTATTAAGCATACGTTCCCTAGCCCTGACATCCTATCTTTATCTGGCGAAACGCAAACAATCCTTGCCGAGCAGTATCGAGATGTTCCAGTCCTTTTTTATCCTCACCACACATATTTTTCTGACCTGCAAAAAATTACTGAGCCAATTTATAACTTAAACGTTGGTTGGGCCAAGCGCAAATTATCTCAAGCTATTATCCAAGGATATGTAAATCAATTAAATGAGCAGTTTCCAAACTTAATTCAAGCAACTTATAGTGGAGCTTATGGCATTGATATCCTACCGGCAGGCGTAAATAAAGCCTTGGGATTAAAAAGACTAGTTGAAAATTACTTGAACGGAACTCTAGACCAAGTAGTTGCTTTTGGAGATACTTCAAACGATATTGAGATGTTATCAGAAGTTGGTTATGGATATGCAATGAAAAACGCTACAGCTGACCTGCTAAAAGTTGCTGATAAAGTTACAAGATACGATAACAATCATGCTGGGCTATTGTCAGAGATTGAACATCAATTTATTAACCGTTATAGATATTATGTAAACTAACATTTTGTAAAAAAGATGTGCGATTTGAAACTCGCACATCTTTTTTAATATACTCCACCATCGTAGAAATTGTAAGATGGTTTATTAAAATCGTAATTAGGAAGTTCTGACATTTTAATGAAATTATCTGCAATTCCCCAACTCATTAAATTAATAGGTTTACCAAAGTCATCATCAGGAATCACTACCATAATATATTTACCTAGTGCGCGTGCCATTCCTAATTCAACACCCATTCCTACATCTTCTTCTTCAGGAATGTAGACTGCTAAAAGCATATCAGAAGTTGAAACTCCTACACGATCACCATTGTAAGTTGCTGTACTCCATTCGCGATCTTGCAAAAGCTCTGGATGTTCATCAACCCGTAATCCTTTATATTGGTGTTGTAATGGCACATAAGAATTCTCTACATCTACTGTAGGGTTAGCCTTAATTGCATTCATTGCGTCCTCATAAGCTTTATTTTGCTTGTCAGTAAACCACCCTGCACAGAAATATACTGTCTTACTTTTTTGACTTGTCATTAAGTGAACTCCCCTTTAATTTTTGTACATTTAAGATTCTATCATGGAATAATAAACTTAACCAATTAGGATTTTTTAATTTTTATTGAGAGCGGTAATAATTAACTGCTTGGCTGCCTTTGAAACTGAGATATCTTTTTTATCTGCATATTCTTTTAATCGTTGGTATAGGGCTAAGTCATCAGGTCCGCGCCATATAATTCCTGTTACTTGACCATGTTCTTTATTCATTTTAATTCCTTCCCCACAAAATGTTAGCGATATTGTTTAAAATTTTTGTTCGATGATGTAATTGATAGTGAGTGGTTTGGGGATATACTTTTT
>SFZC01000146.1 GCA_004558955.1 bacterium
CATAGAAAACATGAAGATGTACTGCAATTTTTTTATCTGCTAAAGAAACCGCAGGGACTTCTTTAATGTATTTTCGAGCTAACAAATACTTAAAATCAGGGAAATTAATTTCAGACATATGTGAAATAATCAAATCCACTGGATAGTCCGATTGTTTAGTAATCTCATCTAAAAGATACGGAGTAATATGCTGATTATTATCAATTGCCTTAACTTTAATAAACGGCACTCTATGACTTAAAATTGCCGTTGGATGATAAAAGGAAAAATCAGCGTGTAACATGTGACTTGCATCTTCATTTACAGTATTAAAAATGACTTTATATTTAAATCCTGCATCCAAGAATTTTGTCGTTACTTGTGTTTCGTAGTTGTCAATAACATCTTGAACATTGGTATAGTTTTTTACATTTTCCCAAAAATTTTTAAACTCTGGAGAAACAATAACAGATTTTTTAAATGTAATAAAATAACTTTGAATATGTTCGCGAAAACCTTGAGTATAGCGAGATTTAGAAGTAGCACGGTTATTTGTTAGCCCCCAGAAATCAACACTATCATCACTTTCATACTCAAGATAGTAATCTTTAATATCCCACAACGGACCGAAACACGTATCATTCATAATTGTGACAGAATCATAAGTAGCCAGCTCTTCAAATCCAACTGCAGTCATACCATCACGCCAAGCAGCAAAATCAAAACCAATATTTTCTCTTTGAATAAAAGAATCCATCAATCGGTGTTCAACTAACTTGTGATAATCATTATTATTAATCGAACTATTTGAAATAAATATCACTTTTGAAAAAAGTGGGCGCATTTTTGTCAACTGGTAATACACATGTGAACTAATATGATTGTACTTATTAAAATGGACGTACAATAATAAACGTTTCATTATTTTCTCCTAAAAAAGTTGATGATTGCTGTTGGAATTTTCCAACGACGTGAATGCGTAACAGAGTTATAGGCGACAACCATTTTCTCTAATTCTCGCTTATAATAGTGTCTTTCATCATTTACTTGTTTAAATTTTACTCTATACGCTTCCAATTCTCTAACTTCTTTTTGTAAATGTGACAAATCTCGAGAGAGAACTTTAGCAATATAATCCTCACGATTAATATCATCTAAATTAAACATTTCATAAATTAGTTTAAAAGTCTTTTGACTGGATGTAGAAACATCATAAATCAATTGAGGATCATAATCTTTAAACATAACATAATTTCCAATGATATCACCATTTGAGTCACTTGATAAAATTTCTGTATCAGATTCCTGACTAATCAAAGCAACTCGCTTATAAAAACTAGGTAACTCAGATAAATCAACTCTAACTGTAGTTACTGCTTCTGGAAGATTGAACACTACGCATCCATTCTCTTCAAACTTATATTTAAGAACCTTATCTCCGCTAAAATTTTCACCTTCAGCAATATAATAGATTTTTACATATTGATTTTCAAAAGCTAAATTAATATTTTTATCAAAGTGAATACCAATTGCACGCTCTATTTCATCGCTGGCAATTGTCTGATACTTATTCAATATATAAATATATGCTTCATAGAATTTTAGAAGGTCACCTCTTGCTGAGCGTGAAATATCAAAGACTCGATAATTTAAAAACGTACTATGATTAGCAATAGGTTTTGCATTTCTTACTAAAACAAGATTTAAAAAGAAATCATAATCCTCAAGTTGTTTTATTCTATCATCATATTTTACGTCACCTAAAACAGACGTTCTAACTAATGAAGTCGACGAAATATAATTACCGACTAAGAATGTATTTAAGTCAAACTCTCTAGCTTGCATTACCACAGCACCGTTTTCAGGGTTTACTAAGTTACAATACGCAACATCAGCATCATTGTTTTCAAGACTGTACAATAATTCTGAAACATAATTTTTTTCAAGATAATCATCACTATCTACAAAAAGAAAAAAATCACCATTTATTAATTGTAAGCCCTTATTTCTGGTTCTTACCACTCCTAAATTGTCATGAACGAAATAATGAGTTTTGTTATAAGGAGAATCTTTAAGAGTTTCCTTAATAACCTGATCTGAATTATCTGTTGACCCATCATTTAATACAATTAATTCAATATTATTATGAGTTTGGTTAAATATACTTCTTAAACACTGTTCAATGTATTTTTCATGGTTATAACAAGTTACTAAAACTGATACTAAAGTCTCACTCATTTAAACTTCCAAGTTCCATTTCTTTGAATTATACCTGTTGCAGAATCTAAAGCAGAAATATCATCCGATGCGATATCATCTCTGTTGATTACAATAATAGGGTTTGTCGTAGCATCTGTAAATGCAAGCATGTTTCCGTCAACGTCTCTAACAGTCACTTCCAATTTTAATTTCAAATTGTTGACTGAAGATAATTTACATGAATAATAAGCTGTTTTATGTCCAATTCCCTTAGTCTTATTATCCAAAGTATTATCATTATAAATCCATACATTGCGATCAATATCAGTTAACGATAGTCCAATATATGTTTCAACGTCTTCCATCACATCATACTCAATTTTAAAATTAATATCATCATTTGGAGTAATCTGATTAGAAGATAATAATTCTAGCTTGAAATTTTCAACCTTTGGTTTTACTTTTTCAGCACTATCACCTTGGTTTTGTTCCTTCTGAGTCTCCTTCAAAGGAGCTGTATTATCGTAGCTATATTGATTGGCGACATCAAACGGATCACCATATGCTTTAACCAAACCGTTTTCAATAAGAACAGCGCGGTTACAATATTTCTTAACTGCCCCCATATCATGGGTTACAAGAATAGTCGTTTTTCCTGAAGCTTTGCGTTCCATGAAGTAATCATTACATTTACGTTGGAAAGCTTCATCACCTACGGCAAGCACTTCATCAAGGATAAGCACGTCACCTTGAGCTTTAATCGCAACTGAGAATGCTAGACGAACTTGCATACCACTTGAATAGTTTTTAAGTTTTTGGTTCATAAAATCTTCAAGCTCAGCAAATTCGACAATGTCATCGTACATAGCATCGATTTCTTCGGTTGTAAAGCCAAGCATGGCACCGTTCATATAGACATTTTCACGTCCAGTCAATTCAGGATTAAATCCAACACCAAGTTCGATAAATGAAACCATTTTACCATTTACTGTAACTGAACCTTTTTCAGGGACATAAATTTGTGAAATGATTTTCAAAAGTGTTGATTTACCTGAACCATTACGGCCAACAATTCCAAAAAAATCTCCTTTATGAACATCAAATGAAATATCTTTTAAGACATGTTGCTCACGATAACCTTTAATCCCTTTAAAACGATTAACTAGAGCTGTACGTAAACTATGAGTTGCTTCAGTTGGTAGTTTAAAATATTTACTAACATGATCAACTTTTACTGCAATTTCTTTATCTGACATTATAAAATCTCCGCAAATTTCTTAGCATGTTTATGGAAAATTGAATATCCAACAATAAGAATTAAAACTGGAAGGATGTAAGGAATAACTCCCCAAATATGATTGTTATATAACTCCCAACCACGCATGCTGCCTGAATAAACAATGTAATGACGCATATCTTGAATGATTTGTGCAAGTGGGTTTAGCATCATTAATTTTGCTACAGTAAACTGATTTTTTTGAATAATAAAAGTCAATGAATAGATAACAGGTGTAGCATACATTCCAGCTTGCATTACAACTTCCCAAATCGGTCCCAAGTCACGATATTTGACAAATAAAGCTGCAAGAATAAAAGCAACTCCCGCAGATATCATGGCTAATTCAATAAACAATGGAATAATGACTAAACAGTTCCAACTTAAGTGAACACCATTAACTAGTGCAAAAACAAATACAACTAAAAGGTTAATACCATAGTTAATAGCTGCACCAACTACTGAAGAGATAACAATGATTTCCTTAGAGAAATTCAATTTACGTAATAAGTCACCACGAGTTACAATTGAAACCATCCCCATATTGGTAGCTTCTTGGAAAAATGACCATGTTACCATACCTAAAAGCACACCAATTGCATAATGAGGTGTTCCGTCATCTAATTTCAAAAAACGGATAAATACCAAATACATAATTGTGAAAAGCATCAATGGTTTAAGAATTGACCACAAGTACCCAATTAAACTTCCTTGATAACGAAGTTTAAAGTCCGTTTTTACCATTTCTTTTAATAAGATTTTATTTTCTTTACTAAAGAACTTCATTAATTTCTCCTATAACCAAATTTGGTAATAATTAATGT
>SFZC01000147.1 GCA_004558955.1 bacterium
CAATATTCATTGTTTCTGAACTTCCAAAAACAGTTGCAAATGCAGATGGAGCAAGCAAACTTGCCAAATTATACAAGAAACCGCCTGCAGATTCAAAACCGGTACCCGTTCCGCTACCAGAAACAGTCAAATCTCTCAATCTGTCATAAGTTTCCCACATTTGGGCTTTTGCGTTACCGCTTGCATCGCTAAATCGGTTTGCTATTACTAAGTTACTATCATTTTTATAAGACATTTTATTCTAAACCTCTCTGATATGAAGAATATCAAATTATTAACCTTCAAATGTTTTGAAGGTACTTTCGATATTCTTAGAAATAATCTTGTGAACCGCATCCATTTCTGTTTGAAGTGCGTTTTGTTCGGTATCTAGAGCCTTCAAACGAAGTTCCAAAGTTCTGTCTTCTGTTTGAATTTGCTCGGTTTTTGCGTTGATATCCTGAACTTTTTTATCGTATTGAGCCTGTTCATAGTAATACTGATTCATCGCATCGTTATATGAAGTTTCATCAGTTTTTGTTGAAGTACTCAAATCATAAACCGCAGTAGAACCTTCCAATCTCAAAGAAGTAGCACGACCACTTGAATCGTAATCAATAATCGCATATTTAGAAATTTCCTTTGTTGATTCTTGGTTATCTGCATAATAAGAATGCAATGGTGCTGAAGCGTCCAAACGGCAATCTTCCAAAGCATCACCTGTTGATGAAGTTCCTGATGCAAAGTTTACCTTACCAGATTGGTCAGTCCAGAAATAAATATTATCTAAGGCTGTTGTATCACCTGTTTTATATTTTGCCCAGTCTTGAGCAACTTGAGAATCAGGCCAATCAATCGCAATTTGGTCTAATTCCGTTTCATAAGATTGCCAAACACTTGATGCTGATTTGTCCTCTCTATCTACAGTGTTTAAGCATGAAACTTTTTTGTTACCAATCATGTAATATCCTGTTCCGCCTTCTTCCGTTGCCGGAACGTATTGAACTTGCGGATTAGAATTTGTATTTCTGATACCTTTGTATTCGGTAATTTTTGAAGTGTATGTAACGTAAGAGTTATAATTTACACCGTCAGAATCAGTATAATCCGCTGTTCTGATATTTGAAATTGTTTGAGCCGTATCACCGTCTGAGAAAGTGTATTCGGTAGTCGAATAATCAGCAGTACTCGGCGGGGTCGGAACGTCCATTGAATATAATTGGTTCCAAAGCTCAGCACTTTGATTAGACAATGCAAGTCTTGACTGGTTAATTTGTTGTCCTTCATATTCTACGTTTGATTTGCGTGCTGCCAGTGAAATCCATCTGGCCTGAGATGCTGCCATGCCCATAGTGTGATCTCCTTCTATATTTCTATCTTTTTTACTTTCTGTTTTCTATTTAATTATATTTTTCAAAAAGTCAACATTACTGTAACCATTATATAATATATTTCAACCTTAACCTAGTGAAATCGGCAAAAATCAATTAAATGTAGGAGATTTTAAAAAAATATATACTACGGGTTTACTAATTTGTTTGGAGTTTTTTATTTTTCTGATAAAATAGACATAGAGCAGAGTATAAGGAATGAATTTTAATGAAACTTTCATCATCATTTAAAGTTGGTTTATTAACCCTAATCGCATTGATATTATTGGTTGGCACGGTATTAAAAGTCAAAGGCAGAGCGTTTTCTTCAGCAAAACGTATTGAAATCCAATTCAAAGATGTCAACGGATTAAGACCCGGAGCAGGCGTACAGATTATGGGTCTAAAAGTCGGTCAGGTAGAAGAAATTATACCTGTAGTAAAAGGTGAAGACAGTTTTGTTAACGTAAAATTCGTTATTACCGAACCTAACGTTGTAATCCCGAGAGCCTCTTCGTTCTCTATACAACAGTCAGGTATCATTGGTGAATTGTTCCTTGAAATTACACCGCCCAAAATTATGACAATATACGTTCCGATGAAAGGTAAATATTTGTTGGATAAAAACGATTCAGTTCAAATGAAATTGAACGACAAATACGAAAATGTCGGTTTGATTAAATCAGTTGACGTAATTTCAAGAGATTCCGTTCCTTATAACCAAAAGAACAATATTAAAACTAAATATGCTTACAAGATTAACTATTTCATAAATCTTCCGGGACTTGTTCCGCCTGAATTTATGAAAGGTTCAATCATCAAAGATAAGACTGAGTACAAATTAAGATTGGCTGCAATAGATGATATGCCGATTGCCTACAAAAAACAAAATTCGCCATATACAATCATTGAACCTATGAGATTGTCAGATTTCATGGATTGGCAATACAAAGCGGCAGAAACATTAACTGAAACTAACAAAAAAGTTAACGATATTTTGACAGACGAAACAATCGCAGATTTAAAAACAACTATTGCAAACCTTGATAAATTGTCCGCTAAATCTAACGTAACGTTGGGCAAAGTTGACGAACTTTTGGATTCTTCAAAAGCGGATATTGAACAACTTTTGACAATTACTCAACAGGCAACGGACGATTTTTCAAAATTGTCAACCAACGTAAACGAAATTATCGGCGACAAACAGTTTAAGAAAACCGTTATGTCAACCGCAGATTCTGTTAACACTTTGGCAAGAAACTTGAATAAAGTAATGGATGCGGCAGATGCAGAACAAACAGGCAAAAATCTTAAAATCATTGCAGAGAACCTTTCTCAAATCAGTGAAAGCGTAAACGAAATTACTAAAGATGATAAGTTGAAAAACCAAATAAATTCAGCAATTACAAACGTAAACAAAGCGATGTCAGAAGTTGCAACGACTTTGGAAACCGTGAATAAAGTAAATCCGACATCAGCAAACCAAGCTTCTGATTTGCAAAAAATTGTTGATGATACAGTTGCTACAACTTGCAACCTGAGAAAATTCTCAGACAAGTTGAACAAACGCTTCTTATTATTCAGATTACTATTCTAATACCATGAAAATCAAAACTGAAATAACAAAAATACATTATCAAAGAAATCCTGAAGGCAAACTTTTTCAATTTTTGAAATTTTGTTCATACTTTTACGGTTTTGGAAGCAGATTGAAAAACTTTTTATACGACAAAAAGATAATCAAGCCTAAAAAAGTCAATGCTTTTGTAATTTCTGTCGGAAACATGACAACAGGCGGAGTCGGTAAAACCCCGTTGGTTGCAGAAATTGCAAAATATCTCGTTGATTGCGGTCAAAAAGTTGCGATAATTTCTCGCGGCTACGGCGGAAGATTGAATAATAAAAACGTTAACCTGATATCTGACGGAATTAAAATTTATTATGATGCCTCTCAAGCGGGTGATGAACCTGTTTTATTGGCGGAAAACACCCCAAACTGTTACGTTTTTACCTGCCGTAACAGATATTTGGCATCAAAATATGCTGTTGAAAAATTCGGAATTAACGTAATAATTTTAGATGACGGCTTTCAACACAGAAAACTTCATAGAGATTTAGATATTGTGCTTATGGATAGCGTTAAGGGTTTCGGGAATGAATGTTTGCTCCCTGCAGGGCCGCTTAGAGAAGGAGCGGAAGCTCTTGAACGAATTGACAAATTTGTTGTAGTAAGCAAAAGCGTTAACCATGAAACAGCCGAAGAAGTTGCAAAAATTATGCAAGACCGTTTGCAAATTCCAACACAGGTTTGCTATACCGAGCCTGATTATGTTTATAATATCAAAACGGGACAACGACTAATGGACGGTATGGAAGTCACTGCAATGTGTGCAATCGGACAACCTCAACAGTTTTACGACTTTTTGAAATCTTTTGTGGTCAAAGATACAAAAACTTTTGATGACCACCACCAATATTCCCCGACAGATATTGTCGATATTACGGGGAACATTATTACAACAGAAAAAGATGCTGTAAAACTCGCAAAATTTGACAGAAATAACATTTACGCACTAAAACTCAAAACCGTTATTGATGTAGAAAAATTATTAACAAAATAACCCGCTACTCTTCATACAAATGAAAATCTTTTGGCAAAGCGGCTTCAATTTTTTGGATAAGAACAGATAGCGGGATTTCGTAAGCATCAGCCAGTTTCCAAAGCGTTACGAGTTTAACCTCAGTAACCCCGTTTTCAATTCGGCTGATATTTCCCACATCAAGCCCGTATTCATGAGCGACACTGTTTATCGACTTATCCGCCACTTCAATACGGTATTTCTTCAATATTTGCCCTATTGTTTTTGATAATAAAATTGTCTTAGAGTTTCGCTGTTGCATTCATACATTATATGTGTTACACT
>SFZC01000148.1 GCA_004558955.1 bacterium
AAACGGCACGGATTATCACTATACCCATGATACAGAGGGAAGAGTCCTTAGCAAACGGGCGTGGGGAAAGACGCTTTATGAAAACCATTATGATGCATGTGGCCGTCTGAGAGAACTTATCACAGGTGAACAGAAAACGTCATATGGCTACGATAAAGTAGGAAGACTTGCAGAAGTGTGTGCCTCAAATGGCATCCGTGCACAGTACCGGTATGATAAAAACGATATGCAGACGGAAGTTATAATACAGGTATCGGACGGTTCACACAGGAAGATGTGATCTATAATGATGCATTGTTACATACTAAAAGTAACACAACCGCTGGAAATTTTGTATCTACTTCTGGAGATATAGTAATTGCTACAGAGTTTGCTGGTAAAAATGGTTATGTATATGTAATACGAACTAATAATTATGTTGATATAAATAGCATATATGGAGCAGGTGCATATTTCCCTGAACAAATGGAATTTTCAATACCAGGTGGAATAAAACCATATGAAATTGTTGGTGCATATAAAAAGCAAGGCGGAAAAATTATAGGGGATTTTATTCCTAATCCGAATTTTGGAGGAAATTAATGGAAAAAGAAATATGTAATGTTATATGTATAGAAAAAGAACAAGATAGAAAAGCAGTAATTGAATTAACGGAAAATCAAGATAGTGTTACAATCAAGTTTTCTCTAGGAAAATTAGTTTTGAAAAAGGAAGGAGATAATTATTTTGATACACTAATTAAATTAAGGGAAGAACTTGAAAAATTGAATATTAAATTGTTGTGTAAAGGCTGTTGTAAAAATGTTTATCCATCTGGAATGTTATTATGTATGGGCGCAGGACGAAATGCGTATACATTAATATATGGAGAGCAGGCGAAAATGAATTCACTGGTTGATATATTTGATTCTTGTTCAATAGATGAATATGCAACAATACAGGAACAATTAGAATATTTTGAAGAATGGACATGTAGTTTAAAGGGATAACAATATGACAATATATTTTTACAAAACCAATGAAAAATATGGCTGCTTTTCAAATTTTGCACATTATGGATTTGCGTTAGATGAAAAATGGTGGATGACGAGCGAACACTATTTTCAAGCACAGAAGTTTTATGGAACAGAATATGTAGAAATAATTCGTTTGTTAGACAATCCTATGAAAGCAGCCAAAATGGGAAGAAATCGCAATTTACCATTAAGAGAAGATTGGGAAGAGGTTAAAGATAATGTTATGAGAAAGGCAGTATATGCTAAATTTTCTCATCCATATCCATCCACTGGAACTGTGTTTTGTAGATAGTCAGTCACTTTCCTGTAAAAAGTCTAATTTAGCAGAGTTGGGTTAGAAAGTACTATATGACGATTTAAGAAGATTGGAACAGGTGACAAAGGCAGACAGAAGCTTCCAAAAGAACCATTATGATGCAGAAGGACTGCGTGCAGAGATGGAGGAAAACGGACAACTGGTGAAATTCCTCTACAATGAGGACAGGGAAAGAGTATTCATTATTCATGATTTTGCAATGGCATTTCTGATTTATGCTACCTGCCTTGGAATGTGACAGGAAACGGTACACGTTATACCTATGATCTGCTTGGAAAAGTGTCAATTTTTTTGAAAAAATTGACATGTAGCGTCAGCCCTTTACCGAAGGTAAATTGGAATGGGCTGATGTTCCCGCGAAAGAAGTCAGGGATGAGAGGACTGAAAAAACAACCCTTGCAGGAACCACAAAATACACGTATAATGTACTTGGACAGCTGATACAGGAGAACAACCATATTTATACCTACGACCGTGCCGGAAACAGGACGAGTGTGACGTTTTCAAAAGATAAATCGATGGATGATCGTTCGCTTTGGGATATTGCACGAATAAGTGATAGGCCAGGCCCGATTTCAATATCAAATGTAAAAATTATAGGATTTAAGAAGCAGAAAAAGTGGTGGCAATTTTGGAAAAAATGACATTAAAGGGTATATCTTTTTGGGGGGAGTGTAATCTGTTCCACTATGGTATTGTGCAGGAATGTTTACAGAAAAGGGATTTTGAGTTTTCTAGTGGAAACCTATATGGTATTATTGGTGAGTTTGGAGAAGGAGGTGCAGCACTAAGTTGTGGTATAACTGGAAATACTGATTTTTATGAGGGAAAGGTTTATTTTGATGGCATAGAAAAGACTATTAAAGATGTTGTAGATATTAGTTGGTATATTGGAAATGATTTATACCAATATAGAAAGAATATGGTGTTCGGTATTAAGCCTAAGATTAATAAAAGAACAATAAAAGAGCAGATTGAACATGGTGTACATTGTAAACTAACAGATACAGATTTTTCATCTATTCAAAAAATGTTTTGTATTTCTTCTGAAAGAATAAATAGAAATATTTACTTTGTAAGTGGTGAGCGTTGGAAAGCATCGGCAGCAATAGGTTACGCAAATGGAAAGAAGGTATTTTGTTATCCGTGGATGAATTCAAAAGATATAGAACATCTTAAAGAACAATTATCTCATACAGTTAAAGTGTTGCTGGATGCTGACTGTATTGTTATTATGCCAACAACAAAAGAGGAAAATATTAAAAAAATAACCGATAATGGACGCATAATATTTCTTTAATAGTGTTTTGTTATAGGTCCATGACCAAAACCGGAACTTTTCTAGATTAAAAGCTTATTACGGGTGAACAGAAAACGTCATATGGCTACGATAAAGCAGCTGCGCTATGCGTATGATGTTTATAACCGTAATGTATCCGTAACAGGAGATGATTTCACACAGAAAAACCATTATGATGCAGAAGGCTACCGCGATTCCTGATAAAAAATTCAAAAAATTATTAAACAGTAAGGATGTTACAATTTGTGCATGGTGTTATAGTGAACATTCAAATGATATTATTAAAGCAGTGAGGTAGATGCAGATAGTTGGATATAGTTAAAGTATTTGAAAATAATATGGATTTATTAGTGGTAAATACAAAAGAAAATGAAAAAGACTGGGAATTTTTAAATTGTTTGTGGCAATATGTTCTAATTTCAAAAAATATATCCAGAACTCTTCCAAAATGCTTATACTGTGGGTATAAAGGAGAATTTTGTTTTGAAGGATTTGGTGCGATAAAGAAAGTTGGAAATGGAATTATGTATATACCTGATTCTAATGATAAGTTGTATATGATACCAGATATTATATTTCATTATTTGTATATACATAATATGGAACCGACAAAGCTGTTTAAAGATATGGTATATTCAGCTCCTAAACCTCAAACAAAGGAATATATTGATATAATAAAGAGGGTTTATTATGTACAAGAAATATTACCAGAGTCTGAAAAAATAAAATGTAATTATTGCAATAAGAAATTTAAAGGAGCAATTGTATATAAACAGGGAAAGAATAATTCTATGATAAAAATACATCGACCACATTATTTGCTTCAAAGAATTATCGCGGAAAAGTATGTAGGTCTTTGTGCTAATTGTTTTCATTTGACTAAGTTAGATTTTAAATGGATATGAAGATGATTCAAAAAGAGTAGAAGAGATTATGCATGATATTACGAAAGCGGATTCAGAAAATGCAAAAAAACGCCTAATAGCAATGTGTAATCCAAGATATTTAGGAAGTTTGAATATTGAAGAATTTGATAACGTTTATGAATGGTGGAATTTTTTGGCAGATATATCTTCAAAGGCAAAAGGTGAAAATATATGCTATAAGAAGATAGAAAATGAAAGTAAGAACAATTATTGGAGCAGATACATACACATATGAAGATTATATCAATGCGATCAATTTGAACGAATAATTTGATGTGAATGAACAAAGTGTGCGCGATGGATCAAGTCTGTTGCAAGAGGCAATAAGTGTAAAAAAATGGGATATTGCAATGGACCTGGTTCAAAGAGGGATTAATGTAAATATACAGGATAACCATGGAAACACAGCATTGCATTATCTTTGTTCAAAACCAGAATGCATACAACTGGCTGAAAAAATACTTTAAGCTGGAGGAAATCCAAATATCTATAATGATGCGAATATGACACCATTGTATTCAATGGTTGCAGATATGAACGGAAATTATATAAATTCTGGAGCAAAGTATGAAATGATAGAGTTATTATTAAAATATGGTGCGGATAAGACTCTGAAATGTGTAGACGGGAATACGTCAATGGATGTTGCAGAAATTATATAATTTCCGTTCATATCTG
>SFZC01000003.1 GCA_004558955.1 bacterium
GGAACAGCGCCGGGAACAGCCATCTCCACCAGAAGTTCTGAATAACCTGCGAGTTCTTTGAACCGTCGAGCATATTGCCCCAGGTCGGGCGCGGAAGCTGAACGCCGAAGCCGAGGTATGACAACGAAGATTCGGTAAGCATACAACCTGCAAAGTCCAAAGTAACGCTGACAAGAATAACTGATATAACGTTTGGCAAGATATGCCGATTCTTCCGACGGATTTGCCACAATAAGAGTGGTGTCAATTTCCGTATCGACAAGCTGATTGAGGTATTTTAGGTCAAATTCGCAATCAAAAATTACAATATCATATTGTTTTATAACTCGATTTACCGCATCATTGATGAGTTTTGTAATCGGACAACGGCAATCCTTTGAACCGACAAGCCAAGAAACGATTATATCAACATTTTCCTCAATGGAAACAATGATGTCTTCCATTGCCCAGTCTATAAATTCCTGTTTTGTCATATCCTCGGGAATTCCTGTTTTGTATTCGTGTTTGCCTGTGCGGATTCCGTAAATCGTATTTCTTATGTCGAGTCCGAAGCTGTGTCCGAGTTCGCCTGCCAAGTCGTTATCAAACAACAAAATTGATTTTTCAGGAAACATCTGTCTGAAAATTCTCATAAATGCTTTTACTATTGTCGTTTTTCCGCTTCCGCTTTTTCCCGTAATTGCCAGTTTTACTGTCAATATTATATCCTCTCTGTTATATTAAGAGTTTCTCATCAATGCATGATTGTGTCAACTTTTCTAATAAATTAAAAACGAAGACTATACCGCCTTCGTTTTTAAAAATCTTTTGTTTATCTCTTATTCAGCAACTTCATCTTCGCTGATAGATTCTTTAACTACTTCTGAAGCAGTAACTTCGATGTTCAATTCGCTCTTAACTTTTGAAGTCAATTTGATAAGCATTACATAATTACCGATTCTGTTGATAGGAGCGTTTAGAGAAACTGTTTTTCTATCAACTTCGATACCTGCTTGAGCGGCTAATTCTTCAGCAAGTTTTTTAGTTGTAATTGTACCGAACAATTTACCTGATTCACCTGCTTTTGCAGACAATTTCAATGTACCGAATTTTTCGATTGCTGCTGCTTTTTCTAAAGCTTCTTGGTGTAATTTTTCTTGTTTTGCTTTAATTCTTGCGATATTTTTTTCTCTGTTAGCCAAAGCACCTTCTGTAGCAACTTCTGCAGCACCTTGAGGTAACAAGAAATTTCTTGCATAACCGTCTTTAACGTTGATGATATCGCCTACTTCACCTAAGTTTTGAACTTCTTTTTTTAATATAACTTGCATACTAATTTCTCCTTTTGTATTTATATTTCTGCATGTAGTTTTAAACTACTACAAAAATGCAGTTTTGTCGATAGTTTTTGTAATTTTGTTAAGTATTTGTATTCTTTTTGACTTAGCCGAGCAAAATTAACCCGAACCAAATGAAGATAATTCCTGAAATTATGCCAATAATTGATAAGTGCCAACTTCCGTATTCTTTCGCTAACGGAAGTATGGTATCGAACGAAATATATGTCATAATTCCTGCAACTGTCGCCATTAAAAATCCTACGAAAAAGTTTGGTACAAACAATCCGAAAATGAACATTCCGACCAATGCTCCGATAGGTTCGGTAATCCCTGACAGTGCCGCATAAAGCATTGCATATCTTTTTTTACCCGTAAGGTGGTAAATCGGTAACGCAACGGAAATCCCTTCCGGAATATTGTGAATTGCTATTGCAAAAGCAACAGAAAATCCAAGCGTTAAATCCTGAGTGGTAGTCAAAAAGGTTGCCATGCCTTCAGGAAAGTTGTGAATACAAATTGCGACTGCGGTTACAATTCCCGCACGTTTCAATAGTCTTGAATGGTGGCGTTCGTAAGCCTCGTTGTCTTCAGGGTTTAGAAGTTCGTCAGTGTCAACGTGGTCAGGTATAAAATAGTCGATTAACAACGAAATAAGAATACCTAAAATAAATCCGCCAAATACCAACCATTGATATCCGTGAGGAAAATGTGTTTTTAATAGGTTTTCTGCTCCTGGGATAATGTCAACTAACGAAATAAAAATCATTACTCCGGCAGAAAATCCCAAGCTTATTGATAGGGCTTTTAAATTATCTTTTTTTGTAACAAATGCAATCATTCCGCCTATAGCGGTAGCAAGTCCTGCAAGTAGGGTAAGGCTGAATGCCATTCCGAAATTACTCTGTGTAATCATAGATGTATCCTTCCGTAATTATAATATCACAAATATTTTTAGGGCATGCCAAATTTAGCTTTACAATTTATATTTTATTAACAAAAGGCATGCTTTTTATGCGTAATCTGTGTTTGTGGCATGCTTGTATTGTGCTTTATTAAGAAATATTAACAAAGATAACTAATGTTTCGGGTGGGCTAAAACCATGTCGTGGTCATGATTTCAGCCGTTTTGTGAAGAAGAAAAAGTTTACAGAAATAAATATTTTGGACATGCCCGAAAAACAGGGTACAATTAAATTATGCTCATGTTTTGAGTGATTTCTTGTAGAGGTTAAATGATGTTTGATATGATTAAGAAAAATCTTTTGCAAATACAAGAAGAAATCGCACCTTGTAAACCTAGAATAATCGCAGTTACGAAGTATTTTGATGAGGGAGCTATGCAGGCGGCTTATGAAGTCGGGTTGCGGGATTTCGGAGAATCAAGAGTAATTGAAGCATCTGAAAAGATTGCGAGATTACCGCAAGAGGTAAGAGAAAATTCAACTTTTCATTTTATCGGTCATTTACAGACCAACAAAGTGAAACACGTTGTAAAGGTTTTTGATTACATTCATTCGGTGGATTCTTTGAAGTTGGCACAAAGTATTTCACAGCATGCTTCTGAGATTGGTAAAGTTCAGAAAATTCTTGTTCAAATAAACAATGCTAACGAAGAGCAAAAATTCGGATTTTCAAAAGAAGAAATATTTGAGGTTTTACCTGAAATATTGAAATTACCGTCAGTAGAAGTTGTCGGGGTTATGAATATGGCACCTTTGGGGATTGCTGAAGAAGAAATCGGCAGACTTTTTGAGGAGATAAAAGAAATTAGAAATTTCTTGGAAGAAAAATACGGTTGTAAATTACCGGAAATTTCAATGGGAATGAGTCAGGATTATTACATAGCGGTTAAGCATGGTGCAACATTGTTGAGGATAGGTAGAAAATTATTTAAATAGATTACGGAGGAGAAATCGGTGGCAGCAATAGTTGATAATTTGAAAAAATTTGCAAATTTTGTAGTTGATAGTATAAATGGTGAAGATAGTCCGTTCGGTTCATTGAACGAACCTGAAGAAGATGACGGCTACTATGTTGAAGACGGTAATGCAGTTCGAGTTATGGAACCGCAACAAGAACAGCCGATTATTGAAAGACATGAAGCAAAAGTTCTAAATCACCCTAGCATTAATAGAGGCGGTAATGAAATTATAGTTGTTGAACCTCGTTCATTTGACGATGCTGCCACAATCGTTCAACACCTAAAAGACAGAAAAATTGTTATGATAAATCTTCACTTGTTAGAAAAAGCACAATCACAAAGAACAATCGACTTGGTTTGTGGTGCTGCAATGGCTTTGAACGGTAATCCAAAAAGAGTTGGTGACGGAATGTTCGTATTTGCACCGAGCAACGTTGTATTGTCAACAGATACAAATAGCCAACCAAACAAATTTGATAGTTCTGCATGGAGTCCGTATCTCCAGTAGAATAATTTTGGTATGAGAAGAGAGATAGTTTAGACATTTACAGGGCAGTTTATCTGCCCTTTTTATTGTGTTAAAATGCCTTTAATCTTATTAAAAATGATTAAAGGCAAAAAATAAACTTCCTAAATTTTCTCTCGAAGAGGAAGTTAAAGAATTCAGAGCAAGAAATCAATACTTGGGTGTTATTATTTTCAACATTGAACACCTATTGCAAAGCCTAAACGTAGGTCACGGCATTGCCTGACACATAAAATAACACCGTCGGCATAGCAATGCCGACCAACCTTCCAAGTGGCTGAATAACGCATATTGTCTGCATTTTAGGTGTTGGGCAAGTATGCCCAACCGACAATTTACGTCCTCCCGAAAAACGACAAAACTCCGTAAAAAGGTCACCCTGAACTGGTTTCAGGGTCTCTTCATGTCAAGGGACAACAAGGATTTTAGGGACTTAATTATTTGTTTTATTTTGATTATTAAAGAGATTCTGAATCACCGAGTAGGAACAAAAAATTACGTTTCGAGTTCCTATCAACTTATTTTCTAGTCAGTTCAGAATGACTAATAGGCGGACTTACCAAAACTCTTGTGTCCTTCGGAAAAGATTAAACTCAACTTACTAATATAATTTTTTTGCGACATCAAGCAGAAATTTTAATTGTATGTCACTTAGATTTTTGGTGAAAAAATCCAGTTGAGATAACATTTCTTCACGAGTTTGCAAATTTTCCGCTTTAAAAAACTCTTCCAAATTTACATGCAAAACATTACTCAAACGTTCAATCAAATCACTTGACGGAAAACTTCGCCCCGTTTCAATAAAAGACAAGTGTCTTGGTGCAACATTTACCAGCTCCGCAAGTTGTTCTTGAGTTAATTTGTTCTGTTTTCGTATGGTTTTTAAATTCTTTGCAAAAGTTTCTTTTAGCATCATAATCATTCCTAAAGTGATAATACGAATAATTATAAACTTTTTACACGATATTTAAGGTAATAACCTATTGCTAAAATTAGAAATATAATATATAATATACTTATAAAAGGTAATATTCTATAGGTAAATTATGAAAAATAATATCAAATCACTTAAAAAAGCAAAAGCTTTTACTCTCGCAGAAACCTTGATAACACTCGGGATTATCGGGGTAATTTCGGCAATAACACTTCCAACCCTGATGACAAAAATTACAAATGTTCGCAACACAGCCATGCTAAAAGAGGATTACGCAATTCTTCAACAAATGATGCTAATGGCAAATGACAAAGGTGCTATCGGGAGTATTGCAACACTTAATGACATCAACGAAATGAAAAAATGGTTTGAAACATTTTTCCTACCGAATATTAAAACTACCGCCGTTTGTTACAACCAATGGGGTTGTTGGAACAAAAACGTAAAAACTCCCGACGGACAAAAATATCAGGGAAATTCGATTTGCGGGGCTCAAACAATTTCGTTTATTCTAAATAACGGAAGTTACGTTTGTATGGACGATTTTGGAGATTCAAGATTTGGCGTAAAACCGCAAGGATCAACTATCGGGCTTCTCGTTGATATAAACGGCGATAAACAACCGAACATTATAGGAAAAGACATTTTCGCAATGGTTTTCAAGGATGACAAACTTCTTCCGGGCGGTTATGAGATGACAGATGCTCAAATCGAAAGCAACTGTAGCACTAACAGTTCAGGCGGCTTTGGCGGAACATATTGCATGACAAAAGTTCTAAAACAAAACTTCAAACTACCCGTAATAAAATAATTTAAAATGATTTACAGGGCATGTTCAAGATTAAGCAAAAACTTTTTTGCATTCAAACCGCCAGCATATCCTGTCAAATTCCCGTTTTTACCGACCACTCTATGGCAAGGAATAATTATTGAAATCGGATTATGTCCAACCGCACCGCCTACAGCCTGAGTGGACATTTTTGAGATATCTCTTTGCCGTGCGATTTTTTGTGCAATATCGCCATAAGTAATCGTTTTCCCATAAGGGATTTCACACAAAATTTTCCAAACCGTTTGCCTAAATTCATTTCCAAAAGGTTTTAGCGGTAACTTTCCAATTTCAGATTGATTTCCTTGAAAATACTCATCAAGCCAACCTGTAACCTCTTGAAAAATTTTCAAATCCTGATTTTTTTGCCCGATATCATCACAAGTTTCACCAAAATATTTTTGCCCTTTAAGCCACAAACCAACCAATGCCTCGCCATCAGAGCACATTGTCAATTTGCCTATTGGTGAAATATATTCAGCATTATACAAATCAAATTCCTAAAATTACAAAACTTTTCCGAACATTTTTATCAAACTGTGTTTAAGGTTGTGTTCAACAGGTTTTACCAAATCAAGCACAACTCGTTTTTCTCTCAATAAAATCCTACGGACATTTTTCGTTTTCTGATATAAGGTGTTAATACTATCCTTTATTGCTTTTTCATGTTTTCTAAAAGCTTCATTTTGGCGTAATGTTGTCAAATTTGAAGAATAAGCATCGGGATTCATTACTACATGGTATTTTCTGTTTGCCAAAGTTCCGAGTGTCGGATATTCCTTTCTGTCTTTCAAATGGGCAAATGTAGTATTTAATCTACGTTCAGTAAAAGATACGTTTGAATCCAAATGACAATTATGCCCAAAAGCATTGTTTAAAACTTTTAAGTGTCTGAGTTCGTGATTTAACATTAAAAACTTCCTTTTTCTATATTAAACCATGTAAAAATTTCTATTGTTAAAACTCGGGGAAATTTTATAATTTTTATTACAAGGCAACTTCGTTTAGCAGGGCTGATTTTTCGCTCAATAGAGGAATTTCTACAGAAAATGAATTTTTTGTTCCGTTATTTTCCAGCATAATTTTACCTTCATGAGCCTCAATAATTTTTCTGCAAAAATACAGACCTAAACCTACTCCGCTATTGCGTCCGAGCGGGTCGCCGCAAACATACTTATCAAAAATATTTGCTTTTAAAGTCTCGGAAATTTCTTCGCTTTCGTTTTGAACACTGAAATTGTAGTATTTTTCGGTTCTTTCAATCGTAATTGTAACCAAACTGTTGTCAAAAGCGTAATTTACGGCATTGTTGAGCATATTTGCAAAAACTCTGCGGAGTTGCATTTCATCGCCATAAATAAACTTTTCTTTGTCCTTCAATTTTGAATCAATTTTAATTGTGACGCCTTTAATTTTGCCCAAATCTCGAACTTCTTTAACGCATTTTTCAATCAAATACAACACGTCAAAATTCCCGAATTTCAGTTGGATAATTCCGCTGTTATCTCGACAGGTTTTTAGTAATGTGCAGAGCATATCTCGCATATATTTAGAAGATTCAATGACTAATTCCATTATCTCCTGATGTTCTGCATCAATTTTGCCGTAATATTCCTTGTATAACATTTCCAAAGAACTGATTTGAGCCTGCAATGGATTTTTCAAATCATGAGTAAGTGTTGCTAAAAATAAATCTCTTTGTTTTTCTAATTGCTTTTCTTTATCAATATTTTTCGCAATAGAAACAAGTCCGTTTACTTCATTTTTTGAGTTGATAATCGGTGCTTTGCTGATTTTATACCAATGTAATTTGCCGTCTTTATCCACGGCAGCTTTTTCTTTTTTCAAAGGTTTTTTATTTTGCAGAACATAATTATCTTCATTTTCGATTTCTTGTTCCGCTTGCTCCATATCAATCACGATATCGTCCGAATACGCATCAACACCGTTAAAAACGAAGTTTCTTGCATTGTCGCTTGCAACAATAAGATTTCTGTCTTTATCCTTCATGTAAACAAGTAGCGGTAAAGTTTTCAACAAGGTGTTTAACTGATAATTTTTATCAATCAAACTGGCTTTTAAATTTTCTTCTTTCGTAACATCGGAAGATACCGTCAACAACCCACGAATTTTGCCGTCTCTGATAATTGGTGTTGTTGTTTGTTTAATTATTTTATTAATCCCGACATGTCTGAAAACATAACTGCGAGTTTCCAAAGTTTCAATAACTTTTTTAGAATTTTCAACAATTATATCAACGCAATCATCTTCCCCGAAGATTTTTGAAACAGAACGATTAATAATAGTAGCAGCAAACGCTTTGTCAAACCCCATTAACTTTACAAAAGCACGGTTATACGCAACATAGTTCAAGTTTAAATCTTTTACTGTTACTATATCCTCGCAATATTCTAAAATTGCATTTAATAAATATTCTTTCCCCTTTAAATCAATCATATTTAATAAATCTGTAACTTACAGTGCCATATTACACTTATTGCTCAGGTCTTACAATTAACCATTCGGGCTATATTTGTGATGATT
This sequence comes from bacterium, assembly GCA_004558955.1. Taxonomy (GTDB): domain Bacteria; phylum Cyanobacteriota; class Vampirovibrionia; order Gastranaerophilales; family Gastranaerophilaceae; genus Zag111. The sequence goes on from SFZC01000003.1 coordinate 8,074, forward strand.
GAGTTTTAATCGCTTAACTGTTTTTCAAAAGTTTTTCCAAAATAGTTGTCATTTCTTCAAGTTTTTCATTTTTTTGTCAAGCGGAATAATTAAAATAGGGTTCTACCCAAAAATAAAGGCTTTGAGGGAATTTTACACAATCAAAAAAGAAATAACCTCAAATAGCTATTTCTTTTTTGTATGAATATGTATTTTTAATCTATTTTATCACAAGATTTTATCAATAAGACTTCTTGTTGATTGGCAAATTGTTTTGTTCAAATTTTCAATCATCATATTTTTCTTCAAATTAGCCTTGTAGGCTCTTTTCCAATTCTTAGCGATTGTTACGAGATTATTTGAAGATTCGCCTGATTCCGCAACCAATTTGCTATAAAAAACATTTTCACTTTTCTTTACTCCACGGGTAGCACATTTTCTTACATCATATCTATCCAATGTCGCACCAATAACAGAGTTAATTCTGGGATAAATTTTTAACATAGTTTTTTCCTCAATAAATGTATATTATTTTTTCTTATACCAAAAATTATAAATAAACAGAACCGCATGTCAATGAAAAATTTGGACGGAAAAGAAAAACAAAGGGGTAAGCACCTAAACTCTTGTTACCACTTGATATAAAGAAATTCTGAAATCGGTTCCACAGTTGTTCCGAATAATTCGTCTCCTTATTCTTTTTTTCTCTGTTAAAAGCTCTTTTGGGACAACGAATTACTTAACATATACAGGAATGTCGTCTTAATTAGCCTATTTGGAAGCAGTACTCTTTCAAAATCACAAACCGCACCGACAAGAGTTATTTTTCGGATTTTTTAGTTACTTCCGTAACCATTGCTTCTATGTTTCTATACAAATTACGCAAGAAGGTATCTTCTGTTGCCCAACGCTCTTTTGGTACAAATGTAAGCATATCACCGTCTTTGTGTGTGCGTATTCTTGCTGCATCATTAGTTGCTTTTATATTTGGATAAATCTTGTCTGTATCTGCAGCAACAATTCTGCTTTGGTTCTTACCGTTATGTAAATTCGTTACAACTAAATTAATCTTATCCGAAAGTTCTGTACCTAATGCTTTGTGATTTGTCATTTTCTTTGCATCATAAACATCGACTTTTACACCGTTTCTTTGTGCAAAACGAGAAATAATTTCTCTTGCCAAATACATTTGGTTAAATGAATCGCCAAAAGTATCCGAGTCATGTATTTTAAAAAACTTGTCTATATTGTTCTCATGTCTGACAGTAGCACAATGTGCTAAATTTGTTTCCATTTTTCCAATAAATTTTCCAATATTCATAACTTTTACCTCATTATTTTATTTTAATTATATTCTTATAAAACAGAAAAAATATTTTTTGAACAAAATAATGAAACTTTATGAAGAAAAGTTAAAACAAATTTATGACTTGCCGAAATCTCGAGGTTTCACGCCGTGAATCCAATTTGATTCGATTTGTTCCAAAGAAATTCCTTTTGTTTCAGGCACGAAGAAATAGACAAACAAAATGCACAATAAGGACACTGCCGCAAATCCCCAAAATGTATATGCTCCGCCGATTTTGTGGATTAAGACAGGGAAACTTCCGACAACAAAGAAATTAAACGCAAAGTTTGCCACAGTACAAATACTCATTGCTATGCCTCGAATTTTCAGCGGGAAGACTTCGGAAACCAAAATCCAACCGATTGGACCTAAACTCATTGCAAAACAAATTATATAAGTGACCAAACTCCCGACTGCAACAACCTTTAGCCCTGCTCCCAAGACCTCTTGATATGCAAAAGCACAACCTAAAGCTGCCAAGCTGAGCATTACTCCTGTCAACCCGAAGTATAACAATGGTTTACGACCTAATTTATCGGTAAAGAATACTGCAACAATCGTCATTAAGAAATTTACAACCCCGATTCCTGTTGTTGCATAAATCGCATTTGAGTTTGAATCAAATCCCGCAATTTTGAAAATTGTTGGTGCATAATAAATTATTGTATTTATACCAGTACAAATTTGGGCAAACATAATACCGATACCCACGACAAATGGCATTATCATCCATTTTTTAAACTTGAATTTTCTGTCTAAATTTTCATTTAATTTTAAGGTATGTTTTATTTCTTTAATTTCATTTTCGGTATCGACATCAGGTTCAATTTTTCTCAAAACCTTTTTGGCTTCTTCGTCTTTATTTTTAGAAATTAACCACCTTGGAGTATCGCTCATAAAACTCATTCCGATAAGCAATACAAGCCCCGGAAGAACTCCCGCCAACAACATCCAACGCCAACTGAAAACAGAGTTTGCAAACACAGAATTTATCGCATAAGAGAACAAAATACCTGCCGTAATTGCCCATTGATAAAGCGAAACAAGCGTTCCTCGAACAGCTTTGGGAGCAATTTCGGATAAATATAATGGAATAACAAAATTAACAATCCCAACTGCAAGTCCGACAAATATTCTTGAAATAATTAAAACATATACATTCGGAGCAAAACCGCAAAGAATTGAGCCTAAAATAAATATTATCGCAGTTGCCATAATGATTTTTTTACGTCCGAAAACATCGGCAAGAACCCCGTTTGTAGCCGCACCGATAACAGCACCAATCAAAACAGAACTTACTACAAGTCCTTGCAAAGATATTGATAAATCCCATGTTTCATTAATAAATAATAATGCTCCTGAAATTACACCCGTGTCATATCCTGACAAAAGCCCGCCCAAAGAGGCAACAATCGCCACAACGTATAGCCACAAAAACTTAATCTTATTCATATAAACTCCTCGTATTTATATTTTAAAATATTTTTCACCAAACCACCAGTCTAATTTTAAGAAAAATTAAGAAATTAAAACAAATTATTAAGCCTCTAAACCCTTGTAAAACATTGATATGAAGAGAGCCATAAAACTAGTTCAGGGTGTTCTTTTCGCAATATTCTGCATAGATTCTTACAACGCAAACCAACGAACCTACGGTGAGTTAGTTTAAATAGATTCTGAATAACAAGAAAAATTATTTGCTCATTACATTCGCAAAATTTTCTAAGTTTTTAGAATGACAAACCGTTTGGTAGGCCTTCCAAGATGTCATTCAGGACAGCACAAACGTTAGTGAGTGCGTGATTCGGAATCTGTTAGTGTCTGATTACTTGGATTTTTGCGGGTCGGGCATTTACCCACGTTCGTTACTTAAATGTTCCGACTTTTTGCCCGTATTTATTATATTGTGTGGTTGAACCGTCACGGTTTTTCTTATAACTTCCTGTTTTTGCTCCGTATTTGTCATAAGAAGTTGTTGTATCACCATTGGTTTTAAATGTTCCGACCTTCTGCCCGTACTGATTGTATTGGGTCGTAGTAGAGCCGTTTGTATGGTACGAACCCGTTTTTGCACCGTATTCATCGTAAGAATAGGTAGTATTTCCGCTTCTTTGATATGTGCCTGTTTTTTGTCCGTAACTATTGTATTCATAAGTCGTATTCCCACTCGTATTGTAGGAATTTTGTTTGGTGCCGTATTGGTCAAAATAGTTTGTATAACTCGCCATTGCGATTGATGAGGTACACAAAACTAAACCTGCTGATAATAAAAATTTTTTCATATAAACACTCCTATTTTTCTCATATATAACACAAATTTTGAAACTTTTGCAAATCCCATCTTTTTATTTAATTCTTTTTAACACAACATTTAAGTCTTCTGTGTTCAAATTTCCGTCAACGTGGACTCTAAAAAATTGAAGTCTGTTTTTTTTATTTTGTACGGGCGGAATTTTGTCAAGTTGCGATTGGTAAACCGCTCTTGTATCTTCAGGCCGCAAAGCCAATTTTAATATCCAATTCAGCGGAACAAACAAAATCCTTATGCCTTTTGGTGCGTCCATATCGTATTTGCCGAAAATATTAAGACAAGCTTGTTGTGATAAAATATTGTATTCCCCGTTGATATAAAGTGACATAAAACTTTGTTGTGAAGTGATATTGATATCTTTTAGGTCGTAGTTATGAAGATTAAACGAGCCTTTCAAATCAGAGCTTAATTTTTGGGCGTGCGAAAAATCAATATTTGTCAGGTTGTACATTTTGACTTTATGTTTTCTGTTTTTTCTGCCGAGCATAAATTCCGTATCGCCCAGTTGAGGTAAAAAACCGTCATTAACTTCAAAATTTCCCGTAGCATAAAGTTCTTGGAATTTATTAAAAGTTTGAACGTGAAGATTTGCTCTTGCAGTTCCGCTTATTTGGTTTTCAATATTGAATAATTGGCTTGCCGCCTCGTTAGAATTTATATTTTCCGCAGAAAAACTGATATCTGAAGAACTGTTGTTGAAATTATACTTGCCCTGTGCCGCAAGTTCGCCTTGTGCAAACCCAAATTTTGGAATAGTAAAATTAAATATCGAATTTTTAAGATTACCGAAAAATTCAAGGTCATCAATTCTGATATCGTCAATGAAAAGTTTGGCAACTTTGATTTCCCATTTGTCAATCGTAACATCAATATCACGAATTTTTGAAGAAACATTGTTGAACTGTTCGTAAATATGTTTGTGGTGATTAGGTTGAAGGCGATTAGTATTTTTCTTACCGTGAATGATAAATTTGTTCATCAAAAGTTCCATATCGTGGACAATAAAATTCCCGTCCAAACGGTTTTCCGCCTTTAAAATACAGTCAAAACGTTGGTGTTTATAACTTCCTTTTGCTGTAATATTTATTGAGTCAGGTTCAGCGATTACATTTGCGGAACGGACAAAGAAATCATTGAACAAAGTTTTAACCAATTCAAAATTCCCCGTGATTTTATTTGTTGGAAAGTCGTATTTCAATTTTCCTTTGAATTCTCCGCCAACAACATATTGTCCGAAAGAACCAGTGACAGATGTCGGAGCATAGCCGTTTGTTTGACAGGTTATGAATTTTGGTGTTAATTTTCCGTTTATTTTTTCAAAAAATCCGTCTCCGAAAATGATTGGAGTTTTTTTATTATTTTCCAGCAATGAATACTGATATTCTTTTAACGTCAAGCCGTTTGGAGCTTTTACTGTTTTTGCGTAAAGTAATCTGTTTTTGTCTTCCAAACCTAAAAACGCATCTTTATAATAAATATCAGAACCTTTATTCAAGTTGACAAAGTATTCGACTTCCGGAATTTTGTTTTGAATTTTATATGTAACTTTGGCATCTGCCGTGCTTTTTAGGGAATACGCCTCAGGCAAATATGTGTCGATGAGTTTGGGAGTAAGGGGTGCCTCGACTTTGCCGTTCACAATTCGTTTTTTAGACATTAAATTTGTAATAATCAGTGAATGTTTTACGGGTTTGCCACCCAAAAGCCCTTGAGCCTTTGATTTTAAAGTATTGCTCTCCATTACAAATTTTGCGTGCTTAAAATATATCGGAACATTAAACAATACCGAATTTGCACGAAGTTCTTTTATATTGCAAATCCCTGTAATATCTTTGTTTTTTACATAAATATCAAAGTCAATTTTTCCCGAATAATTTTTAAAATTTTCAATGAATTTTTTGTTTTTATCATTCAGTTTTTGGTAAAAAAGAAGAGTTTTCATGGTCTGAGCAACAGGAATATTTCTAGCTTGCAAAGACAGGTCATGCGTTGCGTTTTTGCCGTAAATTTTACCATTCAGATTTATTAAAGAATTATCGTAATCAAGTTGAAAATTATTTGCAAAAAGTTCATTCTTTTCTATATATAAATATCCGTTCTGCCCGATGAGGATATCTTTATTAATTCTCGGGATTTTGTACAAAACCTTGAATTTTACCGTTTTAATTTTATTCGATGTGTTTTCGATTTTCAAATCTTGCAAAGCAAGTTTATGTTTTGATTGTTGGTTTAGCAAAAGAGTTATTTTGTGAATATTTACATTCGGAATTTTTGAAATATCAAATGGTTTTGAATTAGGATTTTTTTTGATTTTTGAGAGAGCTTGTTGAAGTGATTTTATGTCAATAAATGCCGAATTAACATCAATCTCTTTAATTGCCCCCGTTTTTAAATCAATACTTGTTTTGAGTTTGTTAATTTTGGTTGCCGTTTTTTTGTTGTCTTTTATTGAAAAATTATTGCAATTTATTGAGGTTACAAATAGGGGCGAAATTGATATATTTAAACCCTTAATTTCGGTATTTAACCCTGTTTTTTGTACAACAAACTTTTCCAATTTCGTTGAAAAGTTTTTTGAATTAACCAAAGCGGGAATGCCGTATAAAATCCCTAAATATGTGGAAAATGACAATACACAAACAGTTGAAGTTCCAATTATTATTGATTTTAAAAGTTTCATATATTACGACATTTCCTTATTTTTTACAAGTTGATTATACTGTAAAAGTTTGAAGTTGAATAGATTTGTCCGTTAGAACAAAAATTGCACGGTTTGGCTTTTTTGATTATAATATTGGGTATGTTTGAGATAAACACGGACAATATTTCGGAGAATTATAGCGAATTTCGTTCAAAAGTCAAACAGGGCCGTTCTTTTGCCGTAACCGGTTTGACCTCGATTTTGCGACTTTTTCTTGTTTCTAAAATTAAATTTTATTCAAAGAAAAAGGTTCTGTTTATCACTTCGACAGAGCAAAATGCCTTGAAATACCAAAGCGACTTGCAAAGTTGTTTTAACGTGAAATCTTCTGTTATGCCGTTTCAAAATATTTCAATGTATGAGGCGGTTTCACCAAACTTGTATGATTATGCTCAGCAGGTCAAACTTCTTCAAACTCAGCCTGATGTGCTGATTTGTCCCGTAAAATCTTTACTTGAAAAATTCCCGTCAAAAATCTTTTTCAAACAAAATAATATCAGTGTCAAAGTCGGCGATACCCTTGATTTGAAACAGTTTGCCCAAAACCTTGTGGATTTTGGCTACAAAAGAGCTACAATGGTAAATGATATTTCGGAATTTAGTATTCGAGGAGATATTATTGACGTATTTTCTCTTGATGAAACCCCCGTTAGAATTGAGCTTTGGGGCGATGAAGTGGTAGATATTCGCTATTTTAATAACGAAACCCAAAAATCAATCAGCAAAACCAAAAATATAAAAATTTTTCCTGTCTATAAATTTTTGATAAACGAACAAGAGAAACTTTTAAAAGATTTACAACAAGAAATTATTGAAGAGGACGAAGACTCAACGCCTGACGAGAAATTCTTTGACGGAATTGAAGTTTATCAAAATTATTTTAACAAAGATTTGGTCGGAATTTTGGATTATTTGGACGATTACGTTCTTATTTTTGATGAAACTTCCGAGATTTATTCAAAATATGAATTTCTTGAAGAAGGCTTGAAAAACCAATTAGCCGAGAACTTGCAACAAGGCTTGATTAAACGAATTGAGGGTAAAAATCATTACACTTATGAGGAATTTTTACGCAAAACTTCTTATTTCACAAAAATCGGTTTGAATAATTTTATTGACGGTCAAACAACCGAACTCATTGAATTTGATTCTCAGCCGTTGAGAAATTTTGAGGCAAACCTTGATTTGATAATAGAATTTCTCAAAAATCACAAGGGATATAAAATAATTATTGCAACGGATTATCCTGAACGTGTCAAAGAAATTTTGGGTGAGAAGGAAATTTTTAATGTAGAGTTTTCGGAAAGCACAATTCTTGGCGGTTGTATTTTAGAAGATTTCAAAACAATAATTATGACGGACCGTGAGCTTTTTAACAAGCGTTCTAAAGAGGTTACGGCATCTAAAAAATCTTATTACAAGGAAAAACCCGAATATATTGAAAATATTAACGACATAAAGGTCGGCGAATATGTTGTGCATTCAATTCACGGTCTTGGGATTTATAAAGGTCTTTCAAAACAAGAGATTGACGGTCAACTAAAAGATTATTTGACCATTGAATACGCAAACAAAGATAGGTTACATATTCCTGCAGAACAAATAAATTTGTTGTGCCGCTATCGAGGTTCGGGAACGGTAAAACCGAAACTTTCCAAAATGGGCGGTCGAGATTGGGAAAACACCAAAGCAAAAGTTAAAAAAGAGGTTGAAGTTGTTGCTTATGACTTGTTAAGACTTTATGCAAGGCGAAAAATGCAACAAGGTATTCAATTCTTGCCTGATACAACTTGGCAAATCGAAATGGAAGAAGCGTTTGAATTTGTTGAAACTCCTGACCAGTTAAAGGCAATTTCTCAGGTAAAATCCGATATGGAATCGGAACAACCTATGGACAGGCTTATTTGTGGTGATGTCGGATTTGGAAAAACCGAAGTTGCAATGAGGGCAATATTCAAAGCCGTAACGTCAGGAAAACAGGTTGCAGTGGTCGTTCCTACGACCATTTTGGCACTGCAACATTATCAGACGATTTTTGAACGTTTTAAACCGTTTGGAGTTGATGTCGAATTGCTCTCAAGATTTAGAACTTCTAAAGAACAAAAAGAAACCGTGAAAAATCTTGCAACGGGTAAATGTGATGTTGTTGTCGGTACTCACAGACTTTTGCAAGATGGGATAACCTTCAAGGATTTAGGACTTCTTGTAATTGACGAGGAACACAGATTTGGGGTAAGGCACAAAGAAAAACTAAAACAAATGCGAGAAAATATTGATATTCTTTCAATGTCAGCAACTCCGATTCCGAGAACTCTATATATGTCATTGTCTGGAATAAAAGATATGTCCGTAATCAATACTCCACCGAAAAACCGCTTACCGATTAAAACTTATGTTGGTGAATGGAATGAAAACATGGTGAAAAATGCAATAATCCATGAATTAGATAGAGAAGGACAAGTTTTCTATTTATATAATAGAGTCGAAACAATACAAGAATTTAAAGCACAGTTGCAACGAATTGTTCCGAGTGCAAGAATTGCTGTCGGACACGGACAAATGAACGAAAAAGAATTGGAAGAGGTTATTGTTGATTTTGCAAATCGTGAATATGATATTTTGCTTGCCACAACGATTATTGAAAACGGTATAGATATTCCAAACGCAAACACAATGATTATCCATAATGCCGACAAGTTTGGATTGGCTCAGTTGTACCAATTACGAGGCAGGGTAGGACGTTCGCAAAGGCAGGCATATTGCTACTGTTTCTATACGAAAAATAAAGATATCACCAAAGATGCGGTTCACCGCTTGAAGGCGATAAAAGAATTTACAACACTTGGTAGCGGATATCAAATTGCACTTCGTGACGTTGAAATTCGTGGGGTTGGAAATATTTTGGGAACAAAACAACATGGACACATGATAAATGTCGGTTTTGATACTTATTGCGAATTGTTGGAAGAAACCGTACAAGAATTGCAAGGTGAACACGTTGAAAAGGTTACTCCGACAATCGTGGATATCAATGTTACGGCATATATTCCTGACGAGTGGGTGGGTTCTGCCGAACAAAAAATGATTGAATATAAACGACTTGCCGATGTAAAATCTGCTGTAGAACTTGATTATATCGTTGAAGAATGGGTCGATAGATTTTCAAAATCGCCTGAATGTGTTGAAAATTTAATCAAGCTTATTAGGTTAAGACTTTCAGCAACTGAGGTAAAAATTTCCGCCTTGCGAGAAGTTGACGGGGCTATCAGAATTTATACACCATATTCAAAACCCGAATGGAATTTGGTTCAAAAGGTTCTGCCAAAGAATATCAGCAGTAAATTAAAATTTACACTTGCTCCAAAGTCTTGCACTGATGGGGTTTCTATCATTATATTAAATACTTCGTATGTAAATTTTAATGAAGTATTTAACATTTTGACGGATTTGTTTTATTATATACACAAAGTAAGTTACGAGTATTAAAAGAAAGAGAGAGGGATATGAAATTTTCAAAATTGTTGGCAACACTTGCCGTTGCAACCGTTCTATTTGCAGGTTGCGGAATTAAAGATCAAAACGCAATTATAAAAATTAATGATAAAGCCATTACTCAAGGTGAATTTGACAAATTAATGGATCAAAACCTTGCTCAAAGTCCGTTTGGCAAACCTGAAGATATGAAAGCAAATAAAGAAGGTTTTTTATATTTGATGACAGAACAAAGAGTTGTAAATCAACTTATAGTCCAAGAACTTCTAAACCAAGAAGCAGCAAAACGTGGCATTAAAGTTTCAAACAAAGATGTTGAAGTGGCTATGAAAAAAGTTATCGACCAGATGGGTGGTAGAGACAGATTGTTAGAAGTTTTGAAAAACAACGGTGTTTCTGTTGCTCAATTCAAAAAAGACTTGAAGAACCAAGTAAAAATGCAAAAACTTGCTGATTCCGCAGGTAATGTAAAAGTTACCGACAAGGATTGCAAAAACTTTTATAAACAAAATCCTGACAAGTTCCAAAACCCGGATAAGGTTAGAGCTTCTCACATCTTGATTGGTGCAAATCCTTTCCAAATTTCGGAAGAAATTAAAGGAAAATCAAAAGATAAGATTTCAGATAAAGATTTGAAAGCAAAAGTTGATGCAAAAATGGCAGAAAAGAAAGCGTTGGCTGACAAGTTGGATAAAGAATTGAAGGCTGATAAATCAAAATTTGCAGAATATGCTAAAAAATATTCGGAAGATCCTGGTAGTGCTCAACGTGGCGGTGATTTAGGCTTCTTTGCAAAAGATCAAATGGTTCCTGAATTTTCAAACGTTGCTTTCAGTGCAAAACCTGATTCAATTTCAGATGTCGTAAAAACTCAGTTCGGATATCATATTATATATGTTCAAGACAGACGTGCTGCAGGAATTACACCTTATGAAAAAGCAAAATCAGACATTAAGGCTCATTTGGTTATGGAAAAACAAGTTAAAGCACTTGATGACTTAATGGTTGCTGCTAAGAAAAATTCTAAGATTGAATACGTTGATGCAAGCTTTGACCCTGAACAAATTCAAAAGAAATTGTCAAAACAAATGGATTATGCAACAGGCGGCAACGCAAGCAAAGTCAGAGAACAAACCAAGAAAAAGAATAAATAATTCTGATTTATTTTAAAGATATTTTTAGTGGCAAGCACTTCTTCCTGAAGTGCTTGCCACTTGTTTTTCGTCATTCTGAAAATCTTGAAAAAATCACCAAAATTTTAGGTGTTGAATTATATGAGTTATTCATTGACAATCACGTCAAGACAAATGACGAACTTTTAGCAAAAATCAACGAAGGTCTTGACAAAATTTCAAAGGATAACAAAAAACTTCATATCATTTATTCTGTCATAAATTTATTAAAATAAATCTTGAGGATATATGTAAATATATATGACGAACGTAGTAAAAAGTCTTGTAATATATTTATCTTTATTTTATGCTGAATGAAGGTAGAAAAAGATTTTAATTCGGCTTGGGAGAAAAAATGAAGATTACCCCTTTAATGATGAATAGTGTAAATTTTGGGAATTCACAACCTGATGCAAATGTCAGCCACGAAGGCATAAAAAAGAAAACTCAAAAGAAATATAAAGACCCGTTACAAAATTACCCGATGCGAATGCTCGGTTATACAAACGATGTTGGCGTTGCAATTAACGAACTGTTTCCAACATTTGCGACTTTGTGCTGGATTCCTGCCTTGATGTATTTTGGTGCTGATGTTTATGACAAGTACAAAAACAAAGGAAATACCTATGACCCGAATGCAAAAAGAGCGTTTTCTCAGGCTGTTTTCCAAGCCAACGCAAGTATTATAATGCCGATGTTGTTCGGTCATATCGGTGCAAGTGCGTTTTCTCAAGTAGATAAGTATCACGGCTTGAAACTTTCAACCAACGCAAAAGAACAAACTTTGAGATATATCAAACGCTATGCGGCTTCTGAAAAAATCTTTGACCCAAACCAAGACAAAGATGCGATTTTAAAAGATTTTTCAACAAGTTTTGACAATTTCTATCAAAACAGTTCAAAAACTTACAAGAATAAAAATATTTTCTTCAAGATATATGACAAACTTCTCGGTAACTGTCGTAAAGGTGCGGTTGCCAATTCAAACGAAACACGCTTGAAAGATTTTGCAAATAATAAATTCAAAAATATTATCGACAATGCAAAAGATTTAGATGCTTTGAATGCAAAATTCGACAAGGATATTTTCAAATTGAAAGCGTGGAAATCTGCAGGTTCTTTCACCGCATTGTTATTAACAATGAAATTTATTGATTCGTTCACGGAAAATATTCTCATTAAGAAAATTCTTGAACCGCAAATGAAAAAGATTGATTTTCACAAATTTCACGATATGACAAGCTTTACAGAAAAAGACGAAAACCCGTCTGCTGCTAAGTCTGTTTCCGCTTAGTTCAAATAATTCATGAGTTTGTTTAGCAGTTGGGATTTTGTATGAAATCCTGTGATTTCGGCAATTTGTTCTCCGTTTTTCAAAAGAATAAATGTCGGATATCCTGTGATATTGTAGCGTTGAGCGATTTCAGGGGATTCTTCGGCATCTACCAAACCTATCCAAATTTTTGATTGTTCAAATTCGGATAATTCAATGCGTTGATTTCTGCAGTATCCGCACCAAGTAGTGTAAAACTCAATCAACTTTAAACCTGTTTTTGTTTCATTATCAAAATTTTCATTATTCAGTTCAATTAACATAATTTTCTCCCTTAGCGGTTTTATTATACCAAATTTCAAGCCTGAAACAAATAGGTATTTTGTCGGATTTTTAGTATCGGAGCGGAATTTTTGAACGATTAACCTCTTTGTCACGGTAGCCAAAATTCAGTAACATTCGATTTGTGCTTGTATAGAAAATGTTTTCATCAAAAGTTGGTCCGATATTCACCGAAACAACGGAATCTTTTGAAAATTTGTATTCAAGATACGGAACAAATAGCCCGTTTTTCTCGACAATACTTGTCGGTTTTGAATTTTCTGTTCCAAAAACATTAACAATGACTATTCTGTATTCGTGTTCGTTTTTGAATTGCGGATTTTTGAAGAAAATACTAACGATACTCAAAATGTCGATAAGTTCAAAAAGGATGTCAAAAAGTTTAACTTCGCTGGACTTTTTACTTTTCAATTCTTTTTCAAACAGAGAATTCCATTTTTTGAAAATTACATGGATAATTTTGATTTGCTTTTGTTTGTCATAAATTACACTGCCGTAAATCGGCAAATAATCGTTTTCGCTCATCTCTTTTATGAGTTTTTGTTTGTCAAAACCGATATTATAGCCCGTGTAATTTTTACCTTTGGCATAATTGTTCCAAAGTGTCAGATTGTCGCTTTCCGTAGAAAAAGAAGTTGTAAAGTATTCCAATTTATTTACAAAATCATCGTCACCGTCAACAATATGTTTGTATTTGTTGCTGAAATGCTTTTTTATTTTGTTAAAAAGGTCAGGATTAAGCCCTTCGGTTTTATCAATGAGTTTCACTATCAGTCGGTAGGAATAAGCGATTTCTTCCTTGTCGTTCAGGTATAGAGCGTTAGAAAATCGGATATTTTCGCCTGATAAAATATTCAAAAGTTTTTCAGGTTTTGTGTAGTGGTAAATCGTACAATTAGAGCCTGTGTCCAAAAATCGCTTAATTTTCGGAATCTTTTTCAATAAGTCATCATAATAAGACATTCCAAGACCTCGCAACTATATATATTATAACATATCTTGCGATTATTAGGAAGCTTCAATGCTTGAAAACTACATTTCTTGAAGTCTTTTTTCGTCTTTATCCATTCCCTGTTTTAAAAGAGATTTTAGATAAGTTTGATAGGGCAAACCAAGCTTTTGAGCAATTTTTTTAGCACGAGCAATTTCAAATTCAGACCAACGGAAATTTATTTTCGGATATTTTTTCTTGATATGCGTTTCCGCCACATCTATCGCCTGATTGACATCAAACGAATTTCCAAACTCATCAACCAATGTTGAAGAGCTATCAATGATTTGCTCGGTAGATGTTTTTAACATATTTTCAATTTGTTCTTTGGTAAATTTATCTTTCATAATTATCTCCAATCTGAAAACGCAGTAATAATAAACAAATAGGAATTATCTTCTTTTAATTTCATATAGTATAACGAAATATCATAAGTAGCAGAATAGGCTTCATATCTTTTGTACTGTGGATTCCATTCTTCCTCACTGATAGTAAAGAAAGCACGAATAGCATCATCAGGGGTAATTAAATGCCTATGCCAAATATGCGGTTCATAAGAATTAGTCAACGGGTTCAAATCCAATTTGAATTTAAACGTATATTTTCCGACTTTTTTGACTAAATACTTACTATCCATACTAATATTATATCATATTGTACATGCTTTGTACACCCAAAAACGGAATGTATTAAGAATTATTATATGCACAAGAAACATTACAAACACGAAATTTGCAATCATTTTGGAGATATCTTTTACACCGCTCTTATCGTTTGATTTTTGTGGTATTGGCAAGGCGATTTTTGATTTGGTTTAATTCTTCTTTTGTAAGATGTTTTGATAAAGTTGTAAATTCTTCCATAATATCCCAAGAAGAATAATTTTTTGTTTCGACTTTTCTAATCCAATCGTTGACTTCTTTCGTAATCATGATGGCTCCTTTTTTATATATTTTTTACACTAAAAACGACAATTTTATTATAGTCATTTTTCAAAATTTTGTAAACTTTTTTGAGATAAATAATCCGTTTGTTGTATGTATATTAACACTCGTGAAAATATTTTTTGCTACAAAAATAGCTAAATGTTGAATAAATAATTTTTAACTTTTGTTAAAAATGTTACGGAATATGAAGCTTATTGTTAAACGGCGAAAACCATTACTATTAGCCGAATTCCACACAATATTAGCATATTGCATATTATCTGCTACGCAATTCTCTGCAATTTAAATACTTTATATATACATAATATATAAAGTAAAGGAGAATTTATTATGACTGAAGTGAAACAATACACCGTTAAATCCGGTGACAGTGCTTGGGTAGTTGCAAAGAAAACTTTGCAACAAAAAAATAGCGGAAGTAAGGTTACTAACGCTCAAATTATGAAAGAAATGGAGCGTCTGGCAAAATTAAACCATTGTGACTCTGTAGAAGATTTTAACAATAAATATTTTGGAAATATCGGTAAAAATTTAATTATTGACGAAAACTCAACTCAACAAAAGGCAAAGGTTAATAAAACGAAAACGCCTCAATCGAAAAAAGATACTCTAAGAATGGATACAACCAAATTTGAAACAAGACAGGATAACACAAAAGTGGTTCGAGATACTTTCCCTCAACCGACTATAGGTAAAGATTCCGTAAAGACAGATACTGTTCAAAAGAAAAGATATTCTGCCCCTGCACTTTCATCTTTTCAAAAAGAAGCTGCTCATATAAACCACATAAAAGGCAGTAAAAATCGCATTATTGAATACAACAAAAAGCACGCAAAAGGCAACTATGTAATTATAGATAAAAAAACATGTCAGGCTACCGTATATAGCAAAGACGGAAAACCATTAAAATCTTACGAAGTTTTACTTGGAGTAACCAGAGGTGATGATTTATCAACTGCCTTTGCAAAAGATACAAAAGTAGCGGCAGCCGGTCGAAGAACCGTACCCGGAGAATTTAAACTTAGTGGGCGAGGAAACCAGTTTGGTGGAATCCGAATAACAGGTGAACGAAGCGAAACAATGGATCCTGATGTGAAAATCCGAGAATGGATGCCTGGATATTGGGGTAAAAAGAAAATGGTTGGCAAAGGTTCACAAGCTATTCATGGGACTGCGGATAGAGAACATCGTGATAAATTGTATAATGACGGGAATTTAGACAACAACAGACAAAGTATGGGTTGTATAAATATTCCACTAAAAGATTTAAACGAAATGGAAAGCAAATATGGAATAAAAGCTAATTCTACATTGTATGTTTTACCTGAAACTCAAGGCAACGAACTTGTATTAACAAAACAAAAAGACGGTACTGTGAAATTTTTGACAAAATATAAAGATGCTAAACAAAATGAAAAAGTTAAAAAAATTCAAGATGCGATAACAAACAAGAAAATTCAAAAACAACTTGCCGCAAAAAAGAAAAAAGAGTCACAAGAACGACTATTGGCAGAACAAAAAGAAGTCCATTTATTACAACCAAGCACTTGGAAAAACATATTTAGTTAATATTTTTAAACATTATAGCAAATTAAATCCTTTTTGAACTTTATAAGTCCAGAAAGGATTTAATAGTAATGAATATAAAAAGTACTATACCTACAATAATCATTGGTGCAAGTACACCATTTCTTCATTCTTGTAAACAAACAACCAAACCGATAGAAACAGTAGCTCAAACCGCATTTTCTAAAATCGAAAAAAATGCTAAATTACAAACAATTATAAAAGATTCACTTAGTTATAAAATGACAGATAAAGAAAAAATCATTGAATACAACAAACTGTTAAACGAAAATGGTCTATCAAACGGAAATTATGTATTGATTGATAAAAAGAAATGTAAGGCTTATGTTTATAGTCCTGACGGCGATGTTTTACTAAAATCAGAAGTCGCATTAGGACGCCAAAAAGGCGATGTGCGTGGTGGTGGCTATAAAAACAAAAAAGTAAAACGTACATTAACCACCCCACCCGGAGAGTTTTACATTGGACGAGAAGGTGCAATTTCAGGCACTACAGATGAAAGACTGTATGGGAAAAGAGTATTAATGTTGCGTGGTGATCACACAAGACAAGATAGTAAAAAAACGCAAACACTTGCCTTACATCGAGTCCCTGCAACACCTATGGGAAGACTTCGAGAAAATGTTTTCCATAATGGAACGTTAAAGGATAATAGAGTATCTTTCGGGTGTGTAAACTTTTTAGTTAGTTCCTTTGATAAAATGAGAAGTTTCATAAAAGGTAAAGGGACAAAAGTTTATATTTTACCTGAAGAAAAAGGAAACCACTTAAAGTTAGAAAAACAAAAAGACGGTTCTTATAAATTCTTCCAAACAAAATATCGTTATGAATATCAAGAAAACAAGTAAAAGAAAGCCACCTTTTATAAGGTGGCTTTCTTAGAATAATATTAACCTTTATTTCAAAAATTTATCCAATCTTTCGCAAGCTTCGATTGTATTTTCTCGACTGCCAAACGAGGTTAATCTGAAATAATGTTCACCGTTTTTACCAAATCCTGAACCCGGAGTGCCGACAATTTGCACATTATTCAACAAGTAATCGAAAAACTCCCAAGAAGTCATATTATCAGGACATTTCAACCAAATATAAGGTGAATGTTCCCCGCCGATATGCCAAATATTATGTTTTTTCAAAGTGTTGGAAATAATTTTAGCATTCTCTTTGTAATAATTCAGGTTTTCTTGAATTTCTTTTTGCCCTTCTTCAGTGAATACAGCCTCAGCACCACGTTGAATAATATACGGAACACCGTTGAATTTAGTCGTTTGACGTCTTAGCCACATCTTATTAAGCAATCCGTCTTTAATTGCCTTCGGAACTACAGTATAACCGCATCTTGTACCCGTAAATCCTGCCATTTTTGACAAGGAACAAAATTCTATCGCACAAGATTTTGCACCTTCAATTTCAAAAATACTTCTCGGCAAATTTTTATCGGTAATAAAGCATTCGTAAGCCGTATCATACAAAATAACCGCACCGTTTTGTTTTGCGTAATCCACCCATTTTTTGAGTTGTTCCTTGTTATAAACCGCACCTGTCGGATTGTTTGGTGAACAGATATAAATTATATCAGCCTTGATTGTTTCATCTGGCAACGGCAAAAATTCGTTCTCGGCATTTGCATCAATATAAATAATTTTTCTGCCTGCCATTGTGTTTGTGTCAACGTAAACAGGGTAAACAGGGTCAGGCACCAACACGGTATTATCGGTTGCGAATAAGTCTAAAATGTTTCCCAAATCGGATTTTGCACCGTCAGATATAAAAATTTCGTTGATATCCAATTCAACATTATGACTTTGGTAATATTTTTGGACTTTTTCACGCAAAAAATCATAACCCTGTTCAGGTCCGTAACCTCTAAAGGTTTCCTTCACTCCCATTTCGGAAGATGCGTTTTTCAAAGCCTCAACAACCGTTTTACATAGCGGTAATGTCACATCACCGATTCCGAGTTTGATAATCTTTTTATCAGGATTGTTTTGCGAAAATTCCGCAACTTTTTTCGCTACGGTCGAAAACAAGTAACTGTCTGCAATATTTTGATAATTTGTGTTTACGTTCATAATTTCGGTACTCCCTATCTTCCTATTTTTCTTGATTATACCATAAATTTGTTATCTTTCAGCCATTTTGAAAAGATTTCCAACGCTATTTTTAGTTGTGCAAAATTATTCGCATAGCCAATCCTCAAATATCCGTCAACCTCTAAAGTTTCTCCTGGAAGTATCATAACTCCCGTATCTTGTTGAAGCTTTTTGCAAAGTTCTGTCGAAGGCATTTTTGAATTATATTTGACAAAAGCTGTCGTTCCGCCAAGTGGGGGAATCAGGCGAATATTTGAATCAGAATTTGCCCAATTTAGTAAAATTTGCTTCCCGATTTTGATTTTTTCAAGATTTCTTTCTATAATTTTATCTTTATTTTCAATGGCAAGTGAAGCGAAATAATCGTCCAGAATTCCGACACTGATTGTATTGTATTCCCTATGATGATTGATTTGTGAGATTATTTCTTTCTCCGCAACCACCCAACCGAGTCGCAAACCTGCAAGTGAAAAGACTTTTGACATACTACCCGTTGAAATTCCTTTTGGATAAAGGTCTGCAACAGACACTGAAAACGGATTTCCCTCGTGGTTTAACCCTCGATAAACTTCATCGCACAAAATATAAGCATCTGATTTTTTTGCAATTTCGACAATTTGTTTCATCATTTCATCAGGAATAACCGCACCTGTTGGGTTGTTCGGGTTGTTGATACAGATTAATTTCGTATCAGTCCCGACAAGGTTTCCAAGTTCGTTCAAATCAGGCAACCAGTTATTTTCTTCCTTCAAAAAGCACATTTTTACGTCAGCCCCAAAAGATTTCGGGATTGAATAATGTTGTTGATATGTCGGAACAACGGATACCACTTTGTCCCCCTGTTCCACCAACGACATTATCACAAGATGATTAGCCCCGATTGCACCGTGTGTAATCGTGATATTTTCTGGGGTTTGGTGTTCGTAAAGCGTTGAAATTGCCTGTTTTAATCTTTTACTGCCGTGAATGTCACCATAATTCATCTTTCTTGTGAAAATTTCGCCCAAAAGTTGGTCTTTCTCGCCAATAATTTCAAACAATTCTTCTATACTCAGCGAATCCACGCAAGTATCCGCCAAATCGTATTTTGCGGCTTTTTCATAAAGATTAAACCATTCTTCCACCTTAAAATTTTCAATAAACAAAATTTTTCCTCGTTAAAATTTATAATCAAGACAGTGTTGGTCTGTCAATTTGTTCAAATACATTTTTTCCGTCAAAAGTTCCCAATCCGTAAACTTCATATCAGTTCCGACACCCATAAACGGATAGTATTTTTCAGGGTATTTGTTGCGTGCAATAAGTTTTATATAGTCGCTCAAAACCTTGCATCCACGATAAAAAATATTGCTGTCTTCGGATATTGTTGCACCGACATCATTAACTTGCGGATACAAAACTTTTGCCTTATATTTCAATTCGTCAATGTTTGGCAAGCGACTTTTCATAACCTGTCTTAGCCCACGTCTAATATATTTCGGGTTATCGTTATCAATAACAAACCCCAATCTTGCCAAAAACGGAATAGATTGTTCATCAGAACAGTAAGTCAAGCGGTTCATTTTATTTTTTGCAAGTTCAATGATTGCGGAGAGTGTCAAAAGTTGTCCGTTGCCTTCTTTTTCCTTGTATGCAATCAGTTGACGCCCTTCAATAGTTGAGAGCTTTTTATCAATATTAATGTCAAAGGTTCCGAGTTCTTTTCCTTCAAGGTCTTCAAGTCTGATTGTCGTCAAAGGTTCAGGTGTGGTAACCCCGACCTTGACGGTTTTCATTTTTGTATTAAGTGCCTCAAATTTGTTGAAAAACACTAAACCGTTGTGATTATAAAATGATATCGCTCGTTTTGAAAAATCAACGCCCATATACATATTTAAAAGCAAACATGATATTTTTTGCTAGTGTTTTGGTAGAAATGTTAATACAAATTAATATTTGTTCAAAAACTCTTTGAGATAATAATTTTTCACGCAGTAGCACTTTTCTTTAAATGAAAGTGTTTTAAAAATTTGGTCAATTTGTGATTTCGTAATCTCAAGTTCCGTTAAATTTTTTCTGTTAAACTTGGTGTGCTGTGCCAAATATTTCACGGTGTGCAAATTATATTCAAAAACCTGTTTTTTGTGAGTATTCTTGATGTATTCGCAAATTTCGTCAAAACTATAGTCAATATTCACATTGTCTAACGTTGATTGAATAATTCGTGCGGTCGTTTGGGAATTATCTTTTTCAAAATACTTCAAACTGTTGCCAAGCAAAAACTCAAGTGTCGGCTGGTTGGTAATTCCTAATGCCTTCATGGCTTCTTTGGGAAGTTTCATTTTTTGTTTTTTATTGTCGTGAACATTCCAAATTTCTTTGCATTTTTTGTTCAAAAATTTTTTTGCTTTTGCAAATTCTTTTGAAGTTCCGTATAAACTTTTCAGATTTTTTATTTCGGTTGTGGAATTTTTGTCTATAGCGTTTGCAAGTTCATAAATCAAAGTACGCAATTTATCATCACGCAAATTTTCTTCAATTTGCAGAAAACTGATACTTGAATTTGCATAAGGATTGATTTTTTCAATGTAATTTATGCAAGAGGCAAGCGGAATTAAGGAAAGATTTTTTTGTCTGCTTTTGTTTAAAAAATTGTGATGTTTCAAACAAATCAGATTATTTGTTTCTTCCAGTAATTTGTTTTTTTCTGTTGCTACCGGTTCTTTGCCCATGACAATTCTTTTCCCCTATATATTAATAAAGGAAATTTCTGTTCAATAATTGACAAAATTTTAGCAAATGTAACGAATTTATAAAAATTTTATTGCAAAACTTGGCAAGTTCCGATAGATTTTGAATGACGATTGACGAAAGCTTCATTATCGTACATAATTTGAGACTCTGAAGTAAAACTGCCTTCCTTACGGTCTATGACGGAGTGTTCACGAGAAATATAATCATCATTCATTGATTGAGAATTGTATTCAATTTTGGACTCATCAAAACTTATGATATTGTCAATCGGTTCTCTTTGGTTGTAGATTTTTTTATACGCATCATCAATTCTGAACAATCTGTGCTGCCTGCTTGTAGAAACTACACTGTCATCTTGGTTGTAAATCGTTTGTTCGTAATCACAACGCACAATTTGCATTTTGTCAAATTCGGGTACAAATTGGTCAGCAAGGGTTTTTGTGCTGACCAAGCCCAATAACAAAATCGTTAGTAATCCCAAAAAACTCTTCATATAAATATTATAATTCAAACATCAAAAATTAACATTTTGTAATATTCTTTAATAAAATGGCAAAAACCCGGAAATTTATTTGTTTATAAATACATAAAGTGTTTAGTAGTAGGAGAAATAAATTATGCCTATTTATCCAAATAATAGCAAAAGACCCGTCTATTTACCAAATAACGGCGGAGTTTGGGTAACAGCACCCGCAACAGCACAAACTCAAACCCAACAACCCGTAACAAATCCGAACGAACAAACAAATGAAGAGGTTACGGAAGTTTATGTAGCACCGAATGTGTATAGACAATTTGCTCCGAATGCTCAACCACTCCAAATATCGTCAGAACGAGCAAACGACTCGGAAGAGTTAATGCAACAAATTTATGAAATCGACAAACAAGCATTTGCCGAAACCGACCCTTACGAAAATTATGACGAATTTAAAAGAATTGTAGAGCGAAATCAACTATCGACTTATGCGGTAAAAGGCGATAATGACGAACTTTTAGGTTATTATCAACTTGAACCGATTAAAAACGGTGATTTATACATTGATTCAATCGGGCTAAAATCCGAATACAGAAACACTCGCAAAGGTTATCAGGCGATAAAATATTCTTGGAAGAAAATTCTTGATTATGCGAAAGAAAACAATGTGCAAACGCTATCTTTGCATGTTGATAACACAAACAGAAATCTTGTCAGAATGTACCAAAGTCTAGGTTTTTCAATAAAAGAAACTCTTGAAAATTACTATGAAAACGGTGCAGGAGCATATTTTATGGAACGTCCGCTCGTTGAAAACCAACAAGTAAATCAGGCTGAAGCTCCGACAGAAGAGGTTCAAGCAATACAAACCGAAGAAGCGGAAAATGTTGAAGAACCTGAAATTTCAGAAGCCGAACGTATAAAAGCCGAGAACGAACAAAAATGTCAACACGCAAGAGAAGAATTGCAGGAAATGGGGCTTGATGAAGCAAAAATTAATTTTGTTTTGAAACAATGCTCTCAAACAAGTGTTTTTGGACATTCTAAAATAAAACATTTTGATGACGATATTTACAACTGTTGCAAATACATCTTACAATTAGAAAAAGATTACGGCTACAATAGAGAAGTATTCCCTGCTGACGGGCTTTCTTCATATCAAATAAGCAATATTCTTACCAGCTTAAAAGATGAAAATTCTAACGACGAAAATCAAGTAAGGACAGATTTGTTACCTTACTTAAAAGATTTTGTTCGACTTAATACACCCACAAACAGGTGGAATGATTTATTACACGCAGCGGAACTACGCTCTCGTGACGGAGAAAAACATCACTCCCGTGAAGTTTTAGATTTTGAAAAAACTTTGCTGGCTGCCGGTGCTAAAACTTCAACATGTGATATTGCAAAAAGTTGTATTTTAAGTACAAAAACAGGTCAAGTTCTTGATGAAGAGGCTAAAAACTGTGTCAAAAATGCAATCTATAATCTGAAAGATATTTCTGATATCAGCTATCTTGTAAGAAGTGCAGTAATTGAAGATGAAAAAGGTTTTGAATCTTTTGATGCAGACACCTATGAAAAAGTTAAAGATAACATAGAAACAGATGATTATCGCAAGCACGTCATTTACACTGCCTACGGTGCGAACATGCTGAAAAGCAGAGGGGTTGATTTAAGTGCTTATGTTACATACGGAAAAATCGTAACAAGTAGCGACATCTTCCCCAATTTGTCTTATGAAACTAAAGAAAAACTTGAACCCGAATTATTCAAAGCGTGTTGCTACAAAGAATTGGGATTAAATTCAAAACGAAAAACCGTAATGGTTACAAAATTTGACCAAGCAGCCTTTAATGCAGCTAAAGAATTAGCATTAAACCCGTTTTTCGGTGAAAAAGTAATGGATTTACCAAAAATAATTGAAGCCTGCAAAGAGCAAAAAGACGAATATTCCGGCTACAGATTTAATCCTGAATTATTGTCTAAATTGGAACAATTACATGCAGAACTTCCAAACCAACCGCTAAGTAATATTATTGATATCATTGAAGCGTGCAAATTGAAAAACACTTCAGCATTATCAGACTATCAAAAACCCACCTCTATCAGATTTAATGAAGAAGTGTTCAACACCTTATTAGATATTGCAAAAAACGGAAATAGAATAAATGAAACCGCTGTAGATGCAGCAAAAGAAGCAATAAACGGAAGAGAATACTTTAATAATGCTATCTACAATCAACTTGCGGATTCTTACTATTGGGGAAAAAGTAAAAATCGTTTCGGCGGATACTCAAATCCGTATATTACAGATTTTTTCAAAACAGATAACTATGGCAACAAAACTTTTGATGTCAGATTATTCAATAAATTCAAAGAACTTAAATGTCCAATAAGCACGGTTTGTACGGAAAGTCGAGATAAGTCTTATGTCTATGCTATAACAAAATTTACTCCGTCAGAAGATTTGATGAATGCCTACAAACGTATTAAAGAAGGGAACTATCCGTTCACGAAATATGAGCAAGATTCAGGCTTCAGCGAAGACGGCGTTAAAGAGTTGGTTGAACTTTGCAAAGACCAAATAAGGTATGGTGAAGAAACCGAATTTAGCCCTGATACCTACAATGCAATTATGGAATTGTTGGAAGCCGGTAAAGACGGTAGAGATGTTTTAAATTTGATATATAACTGCAAACCTTACATAAATCATAGTCAAAATTTCAGCCCTCTTCGCTACGAATTGGCAAAAGATTTGATGAACAATAAAGGTATTGATATTCAAAACACAAGTCTGATTGTTAGCGGATGCGAACAAAACGGTGTAATTGATCAAGATAAAGTTGACAAATGTATTGAGTTGTTTAATTTGGGTGCCAAAATTCCGACACAAGCATTAAGTTATGCGGGTGATGATGAAATTGCCTACAAAAGATTGAAAGATTGTATCGCAAGAGAATTGCCCGATGAATTGATTCGTTTTTGCAAAGATAGAGGCGAATTTAAAGACAGATTGTACAAAATGGCTTTATCTCTTCAAGATGAGGGTTTTAGCCCAAGACAAATAAGCTCTTTGATGTACATTTGCCATTCGAAAACTCCGGAAGGTTGTCAAAATGATGAGCAAAAAGCCTTTAATTATGAAATGTTTGGACACATAAAAGACCTGCTTGCTCTCGGTATCGAAAAAGAGAATATCAGCGAAGTATTAAATTCCTGCAACCTTAACTGTCGCAAATTTCTGCCTGATGCCTACGAAAAAGTAAGCCTGCTTCACAATATGGGAATTGAAGATAAAGGTATATCAAAGCTTTTGCAAGTATGTACATCAAATTCCAAATTTCAACAAGAAACCTACGATACTCTGTTAACTTACCTTGCAGACATTAAAACCCTCAGAGATTTGGCACATGATGATGCCTACATCATTGAGAAATTGAACCAAAACAGAACCAATATTGACAAGGCAAGTAAAGTTTTCGGTCAAGATGTTATTGATAATGTTTTAACACAAAAGATTGACGGATTTATCAGTTTTATTCAACTTTGTAATAACATTACCGATAATTGTTCCGAAGCCTTTATCAACAATTTGAATGAAAAACTAGCCCTACTTCCTTCTCCTGAATTGAAGGTTAAACGTTTGCGTGTAATCGGCGGACTGGCAAACAAAGTCAGTGAGGAAAGTTTGCAAGAACTTGTTAATATGATTAAATCACCAAGTATGAGTCTGGAACAAATTAAATTTGCAAATGAAACCTTCGCAAGTGATGATGATTATGACAATCAGGTAAGAAAATTTATGGAAGGGATTAATGTTCCTGCAAATTACGCCCAAAAGGTTCACGGTTATTTAATGAAGGAAAAATTAAATAAACAGGTGAATTTCCCTGAACCGATTGACGAACAAATGGCAAAAATGGACGGTTACGCTCAACAAATGCTGACTAACCCGAAAATCCCGCTAGATAAAAAGATTAAATATATTGATGAATTTAAGATTAAAAAAGCGGATATGGAAGCAAATCCTGAAAAATACACCACACCTGAACTTTTCCCAAAACCACTAAACGGTTTGAAAAAAGTCGTAATGGCTTATGTAAATATTCCGAATGATGATTTAGCTTTCAACAACTCAATCACTAATACAATGTACACAAATCTTGGGATTACTCCTAACAGTAATTTGTTGAGAGAAATCCATTACGATGCAAAATATTTTGACAAATTGTTTGCGACAGGCTCAGGATTTAACACAAACTTTAAACGTTTGATTGAATTGAAACAAACTAATCCGGGCAGACTGCTAACGGAAATTCGTATGGAAATGCCTGAAGAAGGTTCGCCTTTGTACGAAAAATATGCTTCAAACGGTCTATTAAAACAAATCGAAGCAAACCTTGAAACTAAAAAACAAATGGAAGCTCAAGGCATTGACTTTGATAAATGGAACAGTTTTGACCCTGAATTGAAAAGCGAAGATTTCACGGTTGAATCTGACCCGAAAACCGAATACGAAAACATCAGAAACAATTTGATAAATATTTTCCAAGATGAATTGTTTGATAAAATCAATCCTAATGAAACCGAAAAATTGAAACAACATTTATCCGAATTCGGTTATACTTTGTGGAATAATAATATATTTAAAGACAGAGAACCGTTGCAGGATGATCAACTTGAAAGATTTGTCGGAATTGTAAAAAATTACATTGAGAAAAACGATTACTGGAAATCAGCAACAGAAAATGCTGAATTAACACCTGACGAAATCGAAGGTATCACAGGATTTACAGACCACTTGAACGGTATTGCAACCCGTATCGAACAGGTTAAAGCCTCAAGAACGGTCAATGATATCCACTTCAGATTAACTGATGACAACGATATCGGGAGAAACATTTTCTTTGGAAACCATGTAAGCTGCTGCAACAGTGTGAATAGTGCTTATGCAGGATATTCAGCCCCGATGCACCTTTTGAACAGTTATAACAGAGGGGTGGAATTGGTTGACAAATTCGGCAACTCATACGGAAATTCACTTTGTTTCTTTGCAATGATTGACGGAAAATTAACCTTCGTAATTGACAGTTTTGAAGCAAATGGCAAACTCGGCTCAAACCCGCTTGTCACCGATGAATTGATAAAATTCGGCAAACAGGTTTGTAAAGAAGTTGGCAGAAGTGATGCACAAATTATGATAGGACCTAACTATAACAACATTGATAAATCGAGATTACACCCTCAACACGCAGATGCAATCAAAGTTTTAGGTTCAGTATCTGAAATGACTTATTGCGACTCAGTCGGCGGAAAAGTCCAAAACCAAATCAATAACGGTGTGGAAGATAAAATGATGTATGTTTACATATAGAACTTGACTTATTCCAAGCCTTGATTGCGGTATCAGAGTTAAAGACTTTTCATACAAATTTCAAACATCTTAAATTAAGAATAGTTAATTATATTCATTTCAGATTGTCTAAGATTTATCCTTTGCAACTTTAAATAAATCATCAATTTTGATAACTTTTACTTGCTTAGATTCAATTCCTTTTGCTATAATTGAAGCCATTACATCATTTAAACTTGTATGACTAAAAGTCATTTTAGTAGGAATACCTAAAGCCTGAGCCAGTTTGTCTGAGTATTTATCGAATTCCTTCTGGGCTTTATCACCGGCAAGTCTTGCATCTTTTTCCA
Organism: bacterium; assembly: GCA_004558955.1. Lineage (GTDB taxonomy): Bacteria > Cyanobacteriota > Vampirovibrionia > Gastranaerophilales > Gastranaerophilaceae > Zag111. The sequence goes on from SFZC01000003.1 coordinate 35,224, forward strand.
GAAAATTATTATAGTATTTGTTATAGTTTATTTGCATAGGACAATACAACACATCTGCTTTCAACAGTTTAGGCGCTAATATTTTTTCCTCATCAGTTAAAACTATTTTATTATTTCTGAAAAAATTGAAAAAACTTTTCTTATAATTTGAAATTATTTTATGTTGCCACTTATGACGAAATTCATGATTTATTGTATCTACAAGATCTGATTTCGGCCAATTAGGGTCAATCGTCACATTGTTAGTTAAATCCTGATAATAACCGCAACATTTTTTTAGTTTTTGCAATCTGACTTTTCCACTCATTCCAACAACATCTTGCTTTTGTTCCGCATACTTAGCGGCAGACAAAACAAAATCTTCATTGTCATAATTCCTTATATATAAATAAGGATCATCTTTTACTTTGGAAATTATTTCAGGATTTCCGTCAATTGTTTTATTTATAAGTTTTCCGTCTTTTAATCTTGTTGCCGTTGTTTTAAGTTGGTTGTTTTCAACAGTCGCCCATTTCGGAGCCAAATTTTCATAGATTTGAGTTTCAAATCTTGAACCGTCAGAATTTTGTTTATATTGCAACTTCATTCTTGAGATGCCTGTTACTTGTGGCGTAAAGGCTTCTTTTGTTCCCTTGGTAATTTTACCATCAGATAAGAATTTTGTATCAGTAAAACGCACATTTTTTGCATATTCATATTTTCGAATAATTTTTGACGTTTTCTGCCCTTCTTGTTGTTTAATTATGACCTTTTTTAACAATTTATTTTCATTATTACGAAAAGAATAAACCTTAGACAATCCACCCCCAAAATTTGTGGCGATTTCAACTTTTTCAAGAGATGAAGTTCCTTTCGGAATTAAATTTTTGGGTAGTGAATCAAATTTAATATTTTCCTTAGAAAGAAGTCTGTACCCGTTTTTGGTCCATTTTTGAGCAATGTTTGCCGTAATTTTTCCAATATTAACCATTTTAAATATCCCCTTATAATATTAAAAAAATATTTAATAAAAAATTTGCTTAATAGTTTCAGGTTTGTTACATAAAATTAATATTATTGGAAAAGCAGGTTGGTGTTACCACCCCAATGGTGTTAATTTACTTGATTTTTAATTTTTTTCAGAATGATAAGCCATTTGGTAAGCCAACCAATATGTCATTCATACATTTGAGTCTGAATCTGTTTCAAAATCGACTTTTTGCTCCGCAAAACCTACATATCCAACGCAATATCAAGGGTTGGTGCTTTGGCAACGATTGCACTTGAAGAGATTATATCAACTCCGCATTCCGCAATCGCACGGACTGTTTCAAGTCTGACATTTCCGCTTGCTTCCACAATCGCTCTATGGTCAATCAATTTAACTGCTGATTTCATTGTGTCTAAGTCCATATTATCAAGCATAATAATATCAACCCCAAGTGGCAATGCCTCTTTAATTTGGTCAACCGTATCACATTCAAGTTCAATCTTATGTGCGTGAGAAAGATTTGCCTTAACCTTTTCTACTGCTTTTGTAACCGAACCCGCAACCTGAATGTGGTTATCCTTAATCATTGCACAATCTGAAAGATTAAATCTGTGAAGAGCTCCGCCACCTGTTTTGACAGAATACTTTTCAAATGCTCTAAATCCCGGAGTCGTCTTTCTTGTATCAACGATTTTGCAAGGTAATTCACCGATTGCGGTTTGGTATTTGTGAGTTTCTGTCGCAATTCCACTCATTCTTTGAATATAATTTAATGAAACTCTTTCGCCCAACAACAAATATTTACCCGGACCTTCAATTCTTGCCAAAACATCGCCTTTTTGGATTTTGTCGCCGTCTTTGAACAGCAAATCAACTTTTACTCTGTCTGACAAAATTTTAAAAACCGTTTTAAAAACATTCAAACCGCAAATAATACCTTCACTGCGTGAAACAAGTGAAGCCTTGAATATTTCGTCTTCCCCGACAATACTTTCTGTTGTTACGTCACCAAATCCTATATCTTCCATCAAGGCTGATTTTACATGTTCTTCTACATAAAAATTACTTAGCAAAACTAATTTCTCCTTTATTATTTTTTATTAAGCTATGTTCGCAAATACTGCTTTTTCCCAAATAATCCGTACGGTAATGAGCCCCACGAGATTCTTTTCTGTTCAAGGCAGAAGTTATAATAAGCCTTGCTGTGATTAACATATTACGCAATTCATATTCTGCCGCATTTTTGCATTTATCAACTCGTCCGAATTTTTCAGAAATATTTTCAACTGTTTGCAGTGCTTCCGTCAAAGATTTTTCATTTCTGAAAATTCCGACATTTTCCCACATAATTTCTTTTAATTGTGTCTTTAATTTTTCAATTTCAACCTCAGAAAATTCTAAATTCTCCTCGTATTTTTTGATTAAATTTTCATCAATTCCGCCAACTTCAGAAATCTTTTTATTTTTCAAATAATCCGCAACTTCATAGGCAAAAATCACACATTCCAGTAGCGAATTACTTGCAAGTCTGTTTGCTCCGTGCAATCCAGTTGAAGAAACTTCGCCGATTGCAAACAAACCTTTTGCAGAGGTTTCAGAAGTTAAATCGGTTTTCACACCACCCATAAAATAGTGAGCGGCAGGAGAAACAGGAATGAAATCTTTTGTAATATCTATACCGATTTCGCTGCATCTTTTTGCAATAGTCGGAAATCTTTTTAACAATTTTTCTTTGCCAATACCCGTTGCGTTCAAATATACGTTCGGAACATTTGTTTCTTCCATTTCGGTAAAAATTGAACGTGCAACGATATCACGAGGGGCAAGCTCTTTTCTCTCATCGTACTTATACATAAATTCATGTCCGTCTTTATCGCAAAGTTTTGCACCTTCTCCACGAACTGCCTCACTTATCAAAAATCTGTTTTCACGAGAGTCATCGGCAAGTGATGTCGGGTGGAATTGTACAAACTCCATATCCTGAAGTTCAATACCCGCTCTATAACATAGTGCAGGACCGTCACCGGTTGCAACTGACGGATTAGTAGTATATTTATATAACTGTCCGACACCGCCTGTTGCCAAAATTACCACAGGAGCTTCAATCGCTTCATATTCGTTCGTTTGGGAATTATAAACCACAATTCCCGTACATTCATTATTTTTTATGGAAATATCGACAATCGGAGCATTTTCTTTGAGTGAAATGTTCTTATTTTCACGAACCTTTTTACACAAAGCTATTGTCATTTCTCGTCCTGTTGCATCACCGCCCGAGTGCAAAATTCTTCTGATACTGTGAGCCGCTTCTTTTGTCAAAGTAAAATTACCGTTCGCATCTCGGTCAAATTCTACTCCGAATTTTAGCAAGTCATGAACGACTTTATCTGAATTTTCACTCACAAATTTTGTTGTATTCAATTCGCTTAAACCCGCACCAGCCTTCAAAGTATCAGACACATGGAGTTCCACAGAATCTTGTGTATTATCCTTCAATACTGCAACCATACCGCCTTGAGCATAATACGAATTACTGTCATCTAAATCTGATTTTGTAACAAGTAAAATCCCGTTTGGAAGGTCTTTTAACTGTTGTTCTATTTTTAATGCGGCATACAAGCCTGAAAGTCCGCTACCGGCAACTATTACCGAATATTTTGAATGTCTCATCTTCGTGTTTCCCGTTTTTTCTAATAATTTTATAACAAAAAGAACATTTGTGCTATGAAACGAAGAAATTTTATAAAATATTTATCTTTATAATTCAAAGAAGAAGTAAAAACACATTCACAAAAAGAATATCCCCAAAGCCTAAACTTGACAACAATTCAAACCTTATCTCTTCGTTCATATAATGTGAAAAACACAAGGAGTAAATTATGATAAATTCAAATATAAGGCTAATGTTGGTTGAAGATCATAAACTTATGAGAGTGGGTTTGAAATCGCTATTTGAAGAACAAGACGGGCTTGAAGTTACCTCAGAAGCCAACAACGGACACGATGCGATTGAAAATTTCAAAACAACCCACCCCGATGTAACTCTTATGGATATAGGTTTGCCCGACATTTCGGGAATCGAAGCCACTAAAAAAATTCTTGAACTCAATACCAATGCCAAAATAATAATTTTAACCTCACATCTTAGTGAAAACGAAGTGATTGATGCCTTACAATCAGGTGCTTGTGCATACGTTATGAAGGATATCAACACAGATATCTTAAAAATGATAATAAAAACAATCAAAGAAGGTGCGATGTGGATAGACCCATTAGCTGTGCCGATTTTGCGTGATAAAAATTGCGGAATTGTTCCGCAACGTCAAATGTCCCGTGCAATGTTCAGAGAAAAACATTCAAACCTCACTCAACGAGAATATGAAGTCCTAAAACTCGTTGTTGACGGAAAATCAAATAATGAAATCGCCGAAGCACTGACGATTTCTTCTCACACAGCAAAAGCACACGTTTGCAATATTATCCAGAAGCTCGTTGTTGATGATAGGACTCAAGCCGCCGTAAAAGCTCTAAAAGAAGGACTTGTCTGAGTTTATCTTTTCTCAAAATTTGCTATAATTTTCTTTTAAAACCATTGTAAACTTTTATTAACAAAATACCTGTAAAAATTAAAGATTTTGCTTGTAAATGTCGATATTTATCATGTATCGACTAAAGAGTATAAGTTACGAAATCAGAACGAAAGGGAAACAATGGGTTTAGCGGCATCACAAGCAAGATTATTAACTATAACAGCCAGAAAATCTGACTGTGAGTTTTTGTCAATGTCTTTGTCACATCAAAAGCTTTCACTTGCTCGTGATATGGAAAAAGTTTCTTCTGATTATCAAAACGCATTGAGCCAAACAAAATTGGTTTATGATTACCATGGTTCAGGCGATACAAGCATAAATTTAGATTACGGACTTTTGATGACTCCGTCAATTTACAATGACTATTACCCGAAAACAGTTACCGATGCAGATAACAGAGTAATTTTAAATTCTTCTTATGCCGCAGCGGCAAGAGCAGCAGGAATTCCTGTTGAAGGTCTTGAAGGTACTCCGTCAGATTCGGTTCGTAATGCGTTTGTTGAAGCATTAGCAGGGGCAGGCGTAATCACTGCAACTCGTGCTGCATCAATCGAAGCCGTAACTTACGGTAACTCAATAGGTTTAGGCAGCAGCTCAAACGTTACCGCTTCTTATACGCAAGTTTCGTATGATGAATTGTTAG
>SFZC01000149.1 GCA_004558955.1 bacterium
GATGAAGATGTTCCAGCTGAACCATTACCACAAAATTCTATTTTACATGCTATTGAACGATTACTTGTTTATATTACATGGAATGAACACTATGATTTTAGAATCTCTAAAAATCAAGTTTCAATAACACCATTTGTTGATAATAAATTATATAATGAACGTGGTGATAGTGCTCCTCACACTTATGTTGATTTTACATATATGGGTGGGATAAAAGGTGCTTTTAAATATATCTTTGTTGGTCCAGCTAGAGCCGTTAAGTATATTATTAAGAGAATTTTAAAAAAGCACTTGATATTTTAAGGTATTTTTTGCAAAATATTTTTGGAGGTTAATTATGGCAAAAATTTTAGTCACTGGTGGAGCAGGTTTTATTGGTTCACATACTTGTATCGAATTATTAAATGCTGGACACGAGGTTGTTGTTCTAGATAATCTTTGTAACAGTAGTTCAAAAAGCTTGAAAATTGTTGAAAGAGAAACGAATAAAACATTGGATTTCTATGAAGTGGATATTCGTGATGAAAAGCAATTAGAAAAAATTTTTGAAGCTGAAAAAATTGAAGGTGTAATTCACTTTGCTGGGCTGAAAGCAGTAGGAGAGTCTAGTGTAATTCCTCTTGATTATTATGATAACAATATTGCTGGAACTTTGAATCTTTTAAAAGTAATGAAACATCATAGCTGTAAAAATATTATTTTTAGCTCGTCAGCTACAGTTTATGGTAGTCCCAAAACAGTTCCAATTAAAGAGGAGTTTCCTTTGTCTGTAACTAATCCTTATGGACGTACAAAACTAATGTTAGAAGAAATTTTAACAGATTTATACAATTCTGATAATGAGTGGAATATTGTTTTATTAAGATACTTTAATCCAATTGGAGCTCATAAGTCAGGCGATTTGGGTGAGGACCCTAAAGGTGTCCCTAATAATCTATTACCATATATTACCCAAGTTGCAGTTGGTAAGTTGGAGCGTGTTGGGGTATTTGGAAATGATTATGACACAGAGGATGGTACCGGTGTTCGAGATTATATTCATGTTGTAGATTTAGCTAAGGGCCATGTGGCAGCCTTGCAAAAATTAGTTGAAGGATCTGGACTGTCTATATATAATTTAGGTACCGGTAAAGGGTATTCTGTATTAGATATGATAAAAAATATGTCGGCTGTTGTTGGTTTTGATATTCCATATCAAATTCTTCCAAGACGTAAGGGTGATATTGCTACATGTTATGCAGATGCTTCAAAAGCGAAAGAGGAATTGGGATGGGAAGCTAAATATGATATCCATAGAATGTGTCAAGATTCATGGAGATGGCAGAAAAAGCACCCTAATGGATTTAGAGATTAAGGAGGGATAATGAAAGATACAAAACACACTTTTGTTATTTGCGCATATGGAAATAGTCCATTTTTAGAAGATTGTATTAAATCGTTAAAAAAGCAGACCGTTTCTACAAATATTATTTGTTATACTTCAACCCCAAGTGATTTTATTAATAATATCTGTTCAGAGTACAATATTCCAGTTTTTTCAAAAGAAGGAGGAAGTATTGGAAAAGATTGGAATAATGCTTGGTCGTTTGTTGAAACTCAGTACGTGACAATAGCACACCAAGATGATATTTACCTACCAAATTTTCTTGAGAGAACGTTAGAAATATTTGAAAAACATACCGATTCAACTATAGTCATTACAGATTATGCTGAATATAGAGCAGGTATTATTGATGCCAAAACAACTAATTTAAAAATAAAGCGTCTAATGTTAAATATTATGCGTGTATTTCCAAAATCTAAATTTTGGAGAAATCGAGTTTTAGCTTTTGGAAATGCTATTTCTTGTCCATCGGTGTCTTATAATAGAGCTAATTTATCAGGATTTAGATTTAAGGAGGATTTCAGGACAAATTTAGATTGGTATGCTTGGTATGATATCAGTAGCCACTACGTTGGAAGTTTTCAATTCATCAATGAAGTTCTTATGTATCATCGAATTCATGGTGAATCTGAGACTTCAGCTACAATATCAGAAAATGTTCGTAGCAAGGAAGATTTGGAGATGTTTAAGTTATTTTGGCCAAATTTTATTGCAAATCTGTTGATGAAGTTTTATGAAAGAAGCCAAAAATCAAATTTTGATAGGAGTGGAGTAAGTGAAAAATAAAATACTTGTAATAATACCTGCTTATAATGAGGAAGAGTCCATTGAAAAAGTTGTAAGTAATTTAGAGAATGATTTTTCCTTTTATGATTATGTTGTCATTAATGATGGTTCAAAAGATGCTACTTCTGAAATTTGTCACAAAAATGGATTTAATATCATTGATTTACCTGAAAACTTGGGATTAACTGGTGCAGTTCAAACAGGTTTTAAATATGCTTTAAAAAATGGTTATAAAAAAGCGGTTCAATTTGATGGTGATGGCCAGCATTTACCAGAATACATCAAAGATTTAAGTGATGCAATTGACGAAGGAAATGATTGTGTGATAGGTTCACGTTTCGTTACTGTCAAGCGCCCTAATTCTCTTCGAATGTTAGGTAATACACTTATTAGTTTTTTGATTAAATTGACGACTGGTAAAAGAATCGGAGATCCGACATCTGGAATGAGGATGTTTAATCAAGAATTAATTAAGCAGTTTGCTATGAATGTGAACTTTACTCCAGAACCAGATACAATTTCATTTTTAATTCGTAGAGGGTTTAAGATAAAAGAAGTTCAAGTTAAGATGAAAGATAGAGAAGCGGGCGAGTCTTATTTAACTCTTTCTAGATCAATCAAATATATGATTCATATGTTTACTTCTATAATTGTTATTCAAAATTTTAGAAAGGAAAAATAGAATGACTTTATCTTTACAGTTAATACTAGCATTTGTTGCTTTAGTGACCTTTTTTGTGATTTTTCGAAGTATAAGAAAGTCAAATCTTCAAATTGAAGAAAGCTTTTTTTGGCTATTATTTTCAACAATTTTGTTGGTACTATCTATTTTTCCAAGTATAATTATATTTTTTTCAAAATTACTAGGATTTCAATCACCGGCGAATTTTGTGTTCCTGTTCATTATTTTTCTTTTAATGGTTAATCAGTATAAATTAACTAAGAAAGTTTCTAAAAATGAAGTCAAATTGAGAAATTTAATTCAGGCAATAGCATTAGATAAAAATAAAAAGTAATTATGAATACAAAAAATACTAGTCAAAGCAAAAATTTTATCTGGAATATGGCTGGAAGTATTTCTTCAGCTTTAATTTCAGTTGTTTTGTTGATGATTGTTTCGAGATTTCTAAGTACTTCGGATTCAGATGTATATGCTTATGCTTATTCAGTTGGTAACCTTTTAGTTGTTATTGGTCTTTTTCAGGTAAGAAATTTTCAAGCAACAGATATTGGAGAAAAGTATTCATTTTCAAATTATTTTTTAGCCAGGTTTTTAACATCAGTGTTAATGACTATTGCTACAATATTTTTTTTACTTTTTATGAATTTTGATAAGAATAAAAGTCAAGTTATCTTCTTTGTTACTATTTATAGATTATCTGATGCAATATCAGATTTATTTCAAGGACTTTTTCAACAAAGAGAGAGGTTAGATATTGCAGGAAAATCATTAACATATCGTAATTTATTAATCTTTTTTATTTTTACACTTTCTGTTCACTTAACAGGAGATTTATTATGCTCATTGAAACTTGTCTGTATAATTTCTTATGCTTTCATATTCTTTTTTGATATGCGTATTTCACATTCTTTTGAAAAAATCATTGTGACAGAAATTTTTCAAAAGAATGAATTTTTGAAAGTAATTCAACTGTTAAAAGAGAGTTTTCCTCTTTTTTTAAATGGATTTTTAATTATCTACATCTATAATCAACCTAAGTACTCGTTAGATTTTTTAGGAAGTGTTGGAAAAATTCAAGTCGGAGCACAAACCATTTTTAACATTTTGTTTATGCCAGCGTTTGTGATGAATTTGATGATGCTTTTCTTTAGACCACTTATTACAGAGATGGCTGTTTATATTTCGCATGATCAGTTAAGTCATTTTAAGAATTTGCAAAAAAGACTTTTTTTGTGCTTAGGGATTTTAAGTCTTCTTGTTATTTTGGGTAGTAGTTTATTTGGAATATCAATTTTGGAAATTTTATATGGTGAGGATTTACAAAATTATTGGTTAACACTTTTAATTATTATGATTGGTGGAGCTTTTGTTATTTCCCAACTCAGTACTAATTTTTGTATTGAAGAGTTAGGCATTTTAGGAGCTGCTATGAGCTTTTTGCTCACGATGATTGTTTGGTTTCTAATTTCTGTTTTTATTTTTAAGCATGTGAAGAAGAGGAAAAATGATAAAGTTGAAAGATTTTTTTAAGGTTAAGAGTGATTATTATGCAGGAGTTTTAACAGTTTTAGCGATTTTGCTACTTGTTCTAGGTATAGGATCTATTTTTGTAAGACAACCAGCAAGTTGGTATGATGAAGAAATTCATTATGTAAGAAGTCTCCAAATTGCTAATGGTGATATATTAAGAACTAAGAATAATGATAATACGAAATATGGAGGGGTTATATCTATAAATCAAAATAAGTTTATAGATAAAGCTTTTCAGAATAAACTCTTTGACAAGAAGATTCAGGCCATTGATATTAATTGGGAAAAGAATTATACTAACTTGTCTTATACTCCAAAACAGGTTTATCGTATCAGTGTGACGGCAGTCAATTATATGCCGTTTCAATATTTTCCATTTGTTTTGGCATCTTTCCTAAGTAAGATTTTAAAATTTAATGTTTCAACAGAATTTATATTGATGAGATTCTTCGGATTTATGGTCTCGTACATTTTAATTCTGTTTGCAGTAAGGAAACTGCCATTTGGAAAATTAACCTTAATACTATTAGCATTATGCCCACCATATTTTTTAAGTATTTCAAGTGTAACAGCCGATAGTTTTGTTTTTGGTATGATTCCGCTTTTTTTGGCTTATGTAGTGTCTATTTTTTATTCTATAGCTGATAGCGCTAAAATAAGTAAGAATGAGCTTGTTAAGTTTTCAATTGTGTCTCTAGCTTTAACGTTGGCAAAGCCTCCAGCATGTTTGCTTATTTCGCTAGTTTTAGTAATTGCAATTGTTGGTCGAATTAAAAAAATATTTGACAATAGAAGCTTCTTAGCATTGATAGTTTTAATTTGTGCACTAGCCTTTATAACTTTGTTTTGGTTATATACTGTTCGAATGGTAGATGGTAGGGCATATTTTGGAATAACTGATGCTGATTCATCAGGTCAGATTAAATTTATATTATCACATCCTGTGTTAGCTATAAAAGTATTTTTTAAAGAAATATCTAATTTTGATTTTACTTATATGCAATTAGGCTATGCGGATAAAACAAAGTATATGCAACTACCAAGATTGGCCTCATTTTTCTATGTTATAGCAATTTTTTCGAGTATCTTTATTGGGGAAAAAGAAATTGGAAATTTGATTAAAAGCAAATATATTAAAATATTTAATTTTTACAAGATATTTTTATTTATAATTATTGTCATAATTTCATTTGCAGTGCTGTATCTTCAATTTACACCAGTTGCATCAGATGTCATTTTAGGTGTTCAACAGAGATATTTTTTGCCATACTGGCTTTTATTACTTTTGGTACTGCCTAAATTTACAACATTGGATAAAAAAATTATTACAGGAGTGGTAGCATCAGGGTTAGTTCCAGTTGTTTACTATTTATTGTTCACAATAGTTCAACTATAATTGAAGGTAAATAAATGAAAAAACTATCTATTGTTGTTCCTTGTTATAATGAGCAAGAAACAATCTATCCATTTTTAGAAGGAACTCAAAAAGTTGAGAGTAAAATGAAGGACCAATTGATTTTTGATTACATTTTTGTCAATGATGGTTCAAAGGATGAAACTTTAAAAGTTCTTCGAGATGTCGCTAGCCGTTTTGAAAATGTTCATTATTTGTCATTTTCACGTAATTTTGGTAAAGAAGCAGGTTTATTGGCTGGACTTGAGGCTGCAGATGGTGATTTTATCACTGTTATGGACGCCGATTTACAAGATCCACCTGAGTTGTTGATTGAGATGTATCAAAAAATCAACGAAGGTTACGATGTTGTGGGAACGCGTCGAGCTGATCGAAAAGGTGAACCAGTTATCCGTTCTTTCTTTTCAAAGATGTTTTACAAAATTATCAATGCTGTCTCTGATACAGAGATGGTTGATGGTGCGCGTGATTTCCGTTTGATGACTCGTCAAGTTGTAGACAGTATTTTAGAACTTGGTGAAGTTAATCGTTTCTCAAAAGGAATTTTCTCTTGGGTTGGATTTAACGTAACATATATCGCTTATGAAAATCGCGAGCGCGTGGCTGGTGAAACATCATGGAGTTTTTGGAGCTTATTCAAATACTCTATGGAAGGGTTTATTAATTTTTCTGAAGCGCCGCTTGATTTATCTCTTTGGGCTGGTGCAGCATCATTTATCATATCTATTCTTGGAATTCTACTTATCATTATTCGCAAACTCACAATTGGTGGTAGTGTTTCAGGTTGGGCAAGTTTAGTTTGTATCATTTTGTTTATTGGTGGTATTCAGTTGCTTGCTTTAGGGATTATCGGAAAATACATTTCTAAGATATTCCTTGAAACTAAAAAACGACCAGTTTATATCGTCAAAGAAAAAGGATAAAATTTAATATTTTATAAAGTTTTTTAGCTGTTTTTCCGAATTAATATAGTGTACAACATTATATTATAAAGGAGAACAGCTTTTTGAATAAAATCAAATCAGCTTTATTGTCAACAGCTGTGCTTGGCATGGCATTTCTTACTAACTCTGCTATGGCGGATCAACAATCAGATGCCTTAGTGACTAAAACACCGTTTGATGTATCAAGTAAAACTTTTGAAGTTACTGCGCAGCAATCTGTTAATGGAAAAGCAATTAAAAGCATTGATGTTGCTGTTTGGTCAGAAGAAAATGGTCAAGATGATATCAAATGGTATTCAAGTTCAAATGTTTCAAATGGCCAAGTTAAAGTTCAATTTAATTTAGCCAATCACGGTAATCATGCAGGAAATTATAATACTCATGTCTATACAAACTACACTGATGGTAGTCGCTCTGGTGTAGTGATGGAAAATACGCTAATCAGTCCAAAGGCACCTACACTCAGTCTCAAAGATGGCGGTATTCGAATGACTACGGATATTTATGCTCCAACTAATGGAACGCTTTATTATGCTGTGTGGTCGGAAGAAAATGATCAAGACGATATCAAGTGGTACGCTGATAATGGTACAGGAACAACGATTGCTGACTTAAAAAACCATAGCGGATATGGAAAATACAGTATCCATACGTACGTATCACAAAATGGAAAAATGACAGGAATTAGTTGTCAAGATATTACAATTAATAAGCAAGAAATTTCTTATCAAATTAATAAAGTAAATGATACAACTTATGACGTATTAGTAACTAATGTACCAGAATACATTACTTCTATTACTGTTCCAGTTTGGTCTAATGCAAACGGTCAAGATGATATTAAGTGGTATACGACAACAAAAATAGGAGAAGGAACTTATAAAGTACAGATTAATTTAGGTAATCATGGTTATATATCTGGTGACTATAGTGTACATATTTATGGACACAATGCAATTAGTAATAATTTTGAAGGATTGAGAGTGACATCAGGATTTAATGCTGTTAATGTTCCTAAACCCAACGCTACACCATCTCCTCGTATCACAACATATATCAACGAAACTAATACTTATCCAGTTGGGCAATGTACGTGGGCGGTCAAATCTTTAGCACTATGGATTCCAAACTGGCTTGGAAATGCTGGGGGCTGGGCAGTTAATGCGCGTGCTAAAGGTTTCAGAGTTGGTACAACACCAAGAGTTGGTTCAATCGTTGTTTGGCCACATGATGGTAATGGTTATGGACATGTAGCTTACGTGACAGCTGTGTCAAGTAACACGCGTATCCAAGTTAAAGAATCAAACTATGCTGGTAAACAATACATTGCTAATTTCCGTGGTTGGTTTAACCCGCTCGATTCATTCTGGGGTGGTGATGTTTCTTACATTTATCCGGATTAATTTTTTAGGCAGTGATTTTGGAATCGCTACCTTCTTTTATTTAGCGAAAGCATATGTGCTTGAGGGGCTTACAAAATCATGATAAAATGGATACGAGTA